>JAAXOC010000099.1 GCA_014237145.1 ANME-2 cluster archaeon | reverse complement strand
ATAAAAACAAAACTCATGGCAAATGGCGAAATTATAGAAAAAATAGCGTTCATAGACGAACAGATACATGACCTGAAAAAGATGGTTATCGAAAGCGACAGTGGTGTAAAGGAAGATGAGGTAAAATTGGCAGCAAGAGCATGGCTCACTGAAGCAAAAAAGTTCGAGCAAAAATGGCCAAAGACAGCCCCACCTGTCCTGGAGATTATCAAAAGGGACAGGAAATACAGTGAATGAAACCGATCTGCAACATCGCAAAAAAAACGTTAATCGAAATCGTTATCTCACATCATGAAAACATTACTTGTATGAGAACAGCAGGTGATAGCAATGGATTTACAGGAAATCATGGCTGATATCCACGCGATCAATGAAGATTTAGAGGCATACGAACGTAAGTATGGAGTACTTTCGGAGACGTTCTACGAATCGTACATCAGTGGCGAAGAGCCAAAAGATGATGTATGGGTGCTGGATTGGGCTGATTGGGCTGGGGCATACAAACTTTTACTCCGTCGCCGGGAACAATATCGCCATACCATCCAAATCTTACGAGAAGAATCACAAACACTAATCGATATCATTGAAAGAACGGTCCGCCATGAATCCATTTCAGTCGCTTAGTGACTACGAAGAATTTGTTTATACCCTTGTGCAACGATTCCCTGATGTTCTGGGGTCTACCTTAATCGTTGTGCGGCGGGGTAAACGGATGGCCACATTACAAGGTGAGATCACTTTTTTGCAAGGGTATCGGATTACCCTCAAAGAACGCCTGTCGTTTGACGAAGGATCAGTTGTGATTGAAGATTATGGGTATGAGTTGTGGTGTAAGGGAATAAAAATATCCTGGTATGACGCACAACCACATCCTGACGACCCTGCCCTTGCAAGTACCTATCCTCACCACCAGCACATATCACCTGATATTAAACATCACCGAATCCCTGCATCCAATATGAGCTTCAATCATCCAAATTTGCCAGCTCTTATTCAAGAAATCGAAAAGTTGCTAAATGGATAACCATTTTTCTTTATGGATTTTACAGATACAAAGTAGTGGGATACAACGCACACAAGACTGTAGAAAAACTGGCTGAAGGATAATTCCTGCCCGGGAGCATGGGCACTAAGATTCTGGCGGCAGTGGAGTTCGTAGAACAGGGCGGGAAACGGGCGGTAGTGTGTAGGACTGAGGGTGTGGTCAAGGCGCTGATGGGGGGGCGGTTAATCTGGGTCATTTGCATTTGTTTATTTTTGTGTGTGTTCTGGCGTACCGGCTGCTGGTGGATCTTCAGTGGCGTCTCCATAAGCTATCAGAGCGTAAAAATGTGTGGACGGAGGCAGATGCGTTCTTGCATAATCTTGAACATGTGGAGCGGGTTCAGGTCAAATTGGGGCACAAGGTGAAGATTTTGCACCCGAATTTAACGGGAAAGTCCCAGAGAACACTTGAAATGATGGAGTTCAAGGACATGCTGAAGGAAACCATTGAAGTCGATTTCAAGTTGTAGTGGAAAATTTTAAAAACTGTTCAGGTCATGATGCCCAGGACTAAGCGAAGCGACCTCCAGAATTGTTGACTGTATGCTTCGAGATCAGAACTATCTGCATTATCAGTGGTCGGAAAGCTTTTCGTCAAGCCAAAGCGATCCCGCGTAATCCAGCGGGGATCATCCAAATTTCCCTCCAGAGCTTTCCATTCGACCCAGGCAATTTCATCGTCTATTGTGACCAGAATGTAACCGCAGTCTGTATCGTTGTGGTAGTCGCCCACCACCGAGCCATCCACATAGGGTGGGTTCCAGGTCTTAAATGGAGCACCGCACGATCCTACGACCATCTGGTAGATTTCGTTGCCGGAACAGTCCGTTACATGGGCTCTGTTGTAAAGGTGGTCATGGCCACAGAAGTACACTTGTCCTCCGGCATTGCCAATGTTGTTCCAGAAAGTGCAACGTTCCGTGGAATAATAGGCCAGACAGTCAGGATGGTTAATTGCAAATGCTGGCTCGTGACCAAAGACAAATATATGCAGTTGGCTATTGTTCGCTAACGATCCATCCATCCACGCTTGATTCACCTTGTGAGGGGTGACGTACTGGTCAAATCCCATGAAGAAAGCGTTTTTGTAGGAGAAACTGTAAGTCAAATCTTTCTCGCCAGGTGGGCCATTATCTGGATTGTCGCCACCAAAGGCTTCAATATAAGCAGCTTTCAGAGCAGGATCTGGGATGGAAGAATAGGGTGGCACAGGGGGATAGATGGATGGACCATCCTCATGGTTGCCGCGAACAGTGTACACTTTGATCCCGGCACCGTACACCGGTGCCATTGCCGTCCTCCAGTTTTTGAATTGATCTGCATAAGAGGTGCTGCCGTTGGCCCACCAGCCATTGATCATGTCCCCTGGAACCAAAACCAATTCACAATCGTCTTTCACTACAGCTGTCGCTATGGCGCTTAAAACAGTGTCGTTTATGCCAGATTTATAACTACTGTTATTGTCATCACCTCTAGTGTCACATAATACAGCAAACGTCCAGGAACCCCCTTCAGACTCGACAGAACCTTGACTGGTACCGATGAGAGAAATCAGCACTAAAAAGATCGCCACTATTGAACCAATACGTTTCATTTTTGCCCATCCCCTACAAAGCAGAAACAGCGAAGAGCTTATATTACTCCACATATAATGCTTTCTTTACCTCTGGAAGATTCAAGTCGTCCAAGGTTTCCCGGAGCGGCACTGCAGTCTCTCTGTCCCATCCCATTGCCCCATAATATTCCTTTTTCGCGATATCCCAAATTTTTGGATTCTTTGGGCTATATGCATTTGGTCCCCTCTTCAAAGGCGGAACGCCTCTTGCCCGTTTTGGCATTGCAAAATCAGCCGGTTTGAATCCTTCCCTTATGTTAAAGGCATGACGCACTGTTTTTATCCTTTGCCCGATTTTCAGGTAGTCATCAAGGGTGTAATTCCATCCTGTGGTTGCATTGGCCCATTCCACAAAGGGAACTTTAGGTCCCAGGTAAAGTCCGAAGTTACAAAGACCAAGTCCATTGACGATATCTTCAGCACAACTGCTGTTTTTCAGGCTTATTCCCATATCTTCCTTTGGTCCATCGTCACGGAATATATATTTGGGTTGGAGTTTCAATTTGTTATATAGCAAATTTAACTCCTTTCCATTATCTACCTCTGTGTATTCGTCAATTCCGGGAAAAGTGCTTGTATGTCGGCCAGGAGCGGGCTCGACCTCATATCCTACACCCAGACCGAAACCGCCATCTTTGCATCTGGAGTCGTGCATGGGGAGTTCCTGGCCGTGTACATGCATTGCTTCGGCATCGGAATTGGTCAGTCTCAGATGAATTTCTGCCATTTTGACGCCGTCTTTAAGATACTTCCCAAACCCCTTCGCATTGATGATCTGATCTACAAGTTCAACAACCACATCACTGTTACCCCATTTTAACTCGAGTCCGTCGGTCTCTTTGGTTGTGATAAGTCTCTTATCAAAGGCCTCAAAGGCCCAGTTAAGGGTAGTGGCACAACTTATGGTGTCTATACCTGCTCGGTTCAGCTTCTCGTTGACGAGGAATATGCTCTTGAGATCATCGTTAAGCAGTTGCGTCCCGAAGCCGCACAGGGTTTCGTACTCTGGCCTGTGAGTCTCCTTCAACATTTTATTGTCTGGGATGTGACAAATACCGCCGCAGCCTAAAGGACATCCGTAACAGTGATATTTATTGACTTCATACTTTGTGACAGAAAACCCGTTGATTTTGTCTGCCATCTTGGGCGGAAAATCATTTATTCCGACACCAAGCCAGTTCTTTAACGGCGAATCACCTATTTCTGCGGATTGGGTGAGGGTCCCGGCAGTTCCGCAGTTTTTCATAGTTTTGCCAAAATCATTCAGTTTATTTTCATCGACAAGGTCCTTTAGCAATTGTGTGGAGTATTGCCAGACCCCGTCAGTGTCATAAGCTGATACTTCCTCATCTCCCCTAAGGCAGATGGCTTTGAGACGTTTTGATCCCATCAAGGCGCCCAGGCCACTTCTGGCGGCGATCCGGCCTTTTGCATTGACAACACCTGATATCAAAGAGCAATTTTCACCACCCAGCCCGATGCAGGCAACCCTGAAATCCTCACCATGTTTCTGCTTAAGATACTCTTCGGTTTCGGTTGTATCCTTCTTCTTCCACATTTCGTCTGCAGGCATCAGTTTTTTGTTCTTCCCGTCGATTAAGAGATAAACAGGTCTTTTGCTTTTTCCCTTAAAGAATATGCCATCGTAACCCGTGTATTTTATAGCAGGTGCAAAGTCACCTCCACAGTTGGCATCACCCCATGTCCCTGTCAGAGGGCTTTTTCCGGCTAACATCCAGCGGCCGTTAAAGACTGCCTTACCGTTGGTAAGTAAGCCACTCACCACAGCCAGAATATTTTTAGAGTCAAATTGAGAGAGTTCTTTTTCCTGGTTGTCAAAAATAATCTTTGCAGCTAAGCCATACCCGCCGAGAAATTGTTCGTATACCTCGTCCGGAATGAACTCCTCCGAGAACTGATTCTTAGCATCGTCGTTAAGATTAACCCACAGAATTTTTCCTGTATATCCTTTCCCCATGTTCCGATCTCCTGTTTAATTTTTATAGTTTATACCACAAAGGTTATGCAACCGTTCAATTTATTCAAGAAATGCCATACTTAGTTTTATAGTTTCCGAATTACTTAAGTATTGGACCTGAAATAATAAAAAGTAGCTGATGTTTAAAGGGCAGGTATGAATGACAGTGAGGGTAAATAAACACGGGCGGAACATTATTAAAACGATGATTATTTAAAAATAAATGGTTGTGTAATTCTTGCTTCGATATTTTGGTATTTCATGGAATTCCATCTTAGACGGACCCGGGACGAGAGTCGTGCTTTTTCTTCAGGGATGCATGCTCCGCTGCCCATGGTGTCATTCACCTCACTCCTGGTCTTTTGAGTCTCCATTATTATTTTTTAGTGATCGATGCATCCTTTGCGGCGATTGTGAGAAGGCATGTCCTAATGGAGTTCACAGGATTGAAAATGGCTCACATTATCTCGACCGTTCTCATTGTAAACAGTGTGGACAGTGTGTAAAGGTCTGTCGCACAGTCATTCCGGGTCCGTCAATTTCGGGTGCTTTGGCTATGCCTACTGTCGAAGCTGAACCTGCAGATCTATTCCGATTTATTGAACCACAATTGAATCTTCTTAAACGGATTGGTGGGCTTACAGTGTGCGGAGGGGAGCCTCTTCTTCAGTATCAGTCATTGCATGAATTGCTGAAAATATGTGCTACGAAAGGATTTCACACGGCAGTAGAAACTTCAGGATCGCTGCCCCGCCGTAATTTCGAAATCTTAACTGAAGTGGTGGATTGTTGGCTTTACGGTTTGAGACCTTGCTTCTCAGAACGTTGTTCTTCTGGGGCTGTAGGTGACTTTGAAAAGATCAAAGAGAACCTGAAATTTTTAGCCTCTCGAAATCCAGATAAAATAGTCATTCGCACACCCATAGTCCCAGGTTATACGGATGATTGGCGATGCCTCTCAACAATAGCTGATATCATGTGTGAAAATGGGATCTACAACATCGAACTGCTTCCATACAATCCGCAATCTGCTCATTACTATTCAGCGATGGGAATTCACTATCCACTAACAGATGTCACAATTCCCGGTGAAGCAAAGATGTCATCAGTTCGGGATTATTTCGTCAAACGAGGATTTGTGACTAAAATTGTCGGTTGAGTCCACCACATATTTGATATAAAAAGTTTATTATTTGTTAGACTAAATATAAATTTTTCGAAAATATTTTATATTATGTTGTTTATTGTAAAATAAAACATAAAGTCGTATTTAACAGGAGGGAGCAAAATGAATATGGAACAAAGGAGAGGTTCAACAAAACGTGTACAGGATTTGTTGGACGAATTGCTTAAACACGGTGAGTCAGACCGCTCAGGTGAGTGGTTTACTCTGGATATGTTTCCAACAAATTTAGCAGTCGACTATAAGGACAAAGACTATAGAGATTATGAAGATATACCTGTCATCGTACGCAGGTCACTGGCTTCTAAGGCGATGCTTAAGGCTATGACCACACCCCAAAATTCTAAGAACACTCGCACCTTTGAGATCCTGCCCGGCGAACTGATCGTCGGTATAATGCCTCTGGGTTCTCTTGGACTTGGAAAAGTATTCCCTGAATATATGACCGAAGTGGAAAAAAGAGTGAGTTCCTCCACCAGTCAGGATTCTACAAATTCGGTGTTTGGACATAATGTTGCGGATTACAAAATAGTTGTTAACAAAGGGCTGAAGGGAATTATCCAAATTTGTGATAACAAGATAGACCCTTTAAAAATGGAACTACAAAACAGTTTGAAACCTGATAAACTTTCGGGAATGATGGACCAACCCGATGATAAGTTGGCCTTTTACAAAGCAGTACGCATTTGCTTGGAGGCTGTTGTGGAATACGCAAACGAGTTTGCCAAATTGGCAGAAGATGAAGCAAAAAAAGAGGAGGATCAAATTAGAAAGAACGAGCTGAAAAAGATCGCCGAAATCTGCAAAAAAGTGCCCAATGAACCGGCAGAAACCTTATACGAGGCTCTTCAAAGCATCTGGTTCGTCCATCTTGCCTTGCATTCTACTTTGAATTTCGTATCTCTCGGACGTCTGGACCAGATTTTGGAGCCATTCTATGAGAGAGACATAAAGGAAGGCAGAATCGATGAAAAGCGTGCACTGGAACTCCTGGAGTGTTTCATAATTAAAGCTGCCGGACGGTTAAACCTTAACCCTAATTACTTTGAGAAGATGGATCACATGGACTTTGGCGCATCTTTGTCGATTAATCCTATTGTTATAGACCAGTATGCATCAGCAAATAACTATCTGCAGAGCATTGTGGTAGGGGGAAAAACCAGAGATGGCAAAGATGCGACGAATAAATGTACATACCTCTTCCTGGAAGCTTATGCTGACCTGGGTTTGTTCACACCTACCCTGTATGTCCGTCTCCATAAAGATAGCCCTCAAAAGCTTTGGGAGAAGTCTGCACAGACTCTGATGGAGAGCGATTGTGGCTTGCCCAATATCTACAATGACGAAACTATCATCCCAGCCCTATCTTCTTTGGGTATTCCTTTGGAAGAGGCTCGGGATTATGTAGCTGACGGATGCTGGGAGCCGATCCTCAACGCCAAGAACGACTGGACTTTTCAGATGATCAACATGCTGACGGTCCTGGAGTGTGCGATCAATGGTGGGGCCTTGCTTACCAACAACCCTCAATATTTAAGAGGCCAAAAAATGGGTTATTTGACAGATACCAACGGTGAGTTCGATTTTTGCGACAAGATCGAGAGCTTCAAACATTTGATGGAATTAGTAAAATTCCATATAAGATTTTTCACTGATCAGGCTGCCTTGAAGCTCTATAGCTTTTACACAGTCCCGGGATCATGTGTTCCCACACCCTTACTGTCAGCTTTTATGAGCGGTTGTCTTGAGAAAGGTGTCGATAAGACCTGGGGCGGAACAGATTATATTTTGGGTGGCATCATCGCTGATGCCATGCCCAATTGTGCCAATTCCCTGGCAGCCATAAATGAGTGGGTATATGAAAAAAAGGTTTATTCCCTGCCTAAGATGGCGGAAATCCTGAAAAATGACTTCTACGGCGGAGAAGACCCAATGCTGCGAGATGTTCTGGGATCGCCAAAATTCGGAAACAAAGATTTTCATGTGGATGATATCATGAAATGGCTCCTGGACGAGTTCTACGATGCCGTAGATAAAGCCAAAAAGCTTGCCGATTACGTATTTCTGTACGAACCAAAAAATGAGCAGGAGCGAGAGAAAATTATCGCCCTCAGGAGTCTTGCGGGATATTCCGGAAACTCCATGAAAGAGAAGTACGGAAAGGATTTCAATATCATTATGGATGCGGGGTGCGGCACCTTCGAAAATTACGCTAACATGGGTCTCGGATGTGCTGCTTCTGCCGAAGGGCGTAGAAACGCCAAGCCTATTGCCCCTAATTTCTCGCCAGTTTCCGGAAATGACCACACCGGAATAGGACACCTGTTGAGTACAATGGAAAATCTCAGTCTGAACAGATTTGGAGCAGGCGTAATCAGTGACGTATGTCTCGAAAGAGCTGGTTTAAAACAAGATCTTCTGGAGGAAATTCTCAAGCAGTTCGTGGATGTAAAAGGTAATATAATTTCGATTACAATTGCTGATCACGATGACTTCGTAAAGATATACGATCTATGCGAAGATGTCCGGAACGGGTTAAAGGACCAAAGAGTTCTGGAAAAGTACAATCAGATATCAGTACGGGTGGGTGGATTCCAAGCACCGTTTGTTACACTTACCAAGGAACAGCAGGAGGATTATCTTAAGCGGTCCATTTCCTGGGTTTGAAAATGAACGACCCCCAATGGAACATGATCAATATCATGTTGGTCCGAAGGGATTAAATCTATCGATTATTTTAAATGTGGTTGTGTGATTTACGTCAGGACTGTTTCATGTAAGCCGGATAAGATTAGTATTGGGGGGTTGATATCCTCCAACATTTACTTTTTCTTTCGTACTTTGTATCCCGACTTGACTACTTATCGGATCATTTCATCCGGTCTCATCTGCTCCGATGGATGAAAAGCATCTCGTCCACTGTTATATGCAAACGTGAGGGTGTTTTTGAGGCATTGGAGGGGAGGTGCGAATAGACCTGGGACTGTGGTTGTGAAATCCGAGACAAATTCTTCGATTTGTGAATATCTATAAGAATGATTTAGATTAATATCAATATTGAATTATGAAAATCGGAGATGCAACTGTTGCAGATGCAGAACATATCCTGGAACTTCAAAAATTGGCATATATCAGCGAAGCAGAGATTTACAATGATTATAATATTCCACCGTTAATTCAAACTCTTCAGGCCGTCCCAAAACTAAAAGCATGTGTATAAAAATTAAATGGTAATTGATTATATTGCTCTAAATTTGAGACACAGATTACACTGGTTACACAGATCAATAGTAGTTGTGAAAATCTGTGTCTACATTAATCCTCCATTTGACCATACTTTTAGAAGTGGATACATATTTTTCATATTGCTGCGACAAATGCGGCCTGCCACAAATTCAGAGCCACAACCTGGAAAATATGAGCAGGCTCACAAATATCAATATTATTGAAATATAGACCTTCACGTGATCAGCATTTACATCCTTTATGACCCTGGGTCCTATCTGCCCCCCAATGACCACTGACGGAATTACGAATACCAAAACACTGGACAATGTATCGCTGTTATCCATCAGTACACTCACAAAATCATGGTTCATCCTGGTCAGGGCAGCCACAACATTTACGATAAAAATGATAACAACAGCCGAACCTATCACTTCAGATGAATGGCTGACTTTTTCATGATTCCACATACCTGGCACTATCAACTTACCCAGGCCCGTGGCAATTAACCCCTTCAAGAACCCGGCTGCAAAACCCAGGCCCCAGAAGATCTTATTATGTCTGACTGGAGCTTTCGGGGAGGAGATGCTGGATTTTAGCAGTAAGCTCCCGTATATAAAAATGAAGGAACCAAAAATAAATACCAGGACTTCACCATTGACATAGGAGGTCAGCAGGGAGCCGATAACAGCACCCGGTATTGTGGGGATGAGGTATTGCCTGACCAGGTACCAGTTCACAGTCCCCTGGTGGATATTCCTCACAACTCCGCTACCGAACCCGAATATCATAGTAATAAGTGCCAGCCAGAAAGTGACAAGCGGGTCCAGTTTAACACAGATCAGGTACACCGGGATCCAAAAATTGGCACCTGAAATGCCGGCAGACATTGCAAGGGTGGCGATGACCAATCCTACCGGGAAGAGATACCAGTACGTGAGGTCAATATTCATAGGAAATCCTTTTATTATTTACGTATAGGAAATTATAAACGCATTTCGATATCGTTAGAGGTGATTTTCTTAAATTTAATCAAATCTTTTGACAGGATATACAGGATATACAGGATTGGATCGTATCCTGTCAATCTTGTAAATCCTGTCTGAAATTTCCATTTTCTTGATGGATTAATCGGTATTATTGATGTTATCACTATTTCGATTCAGAAATCGGTCAGCGAACGTTGGGGCTGGTCCTGACCCTTGCCCTGACCCTGGCCCCGGTCCTCTGCCTCAAAGGAGGGGGCAGGTCCATCCTCTACTTCCACAGTGCCATACTGTCCGCCGCCGCCCGGAATTACCCGGACCCTGCCTTCGCGGAACATCCTGACAGCATGTATCACTGCCGGGTCTACTCCTTCAATGCTATCCAGTTGTGCATCCAGCAGCACTGTCACTTCGCTGCCGAACTCATCCACCAGCCGCTCCCATTCACCCTTGACCTTTTTGGTAGTGGTGCTTTTAGTACCCAGTGCCATCATGATTATCTCGGACAGCGGTACCAGATGCAGGTAGGGCGGCCTGTGGTCCGGATGCCCTGTACTGTCCGCAAGTTCCTCTATCCTGTCCACCACCCCCCGCTTTATGCGACCGCCGCATGTGCAGCGCCACTGTTTCATTACGCATTCCCTTAGTGTAAAATGTTTGAAGCAGCGGATACATGCTGATTCGTGGTACTTCCCCTCCTGGGGGAACAGTCCCACATTCATGGCCGGCCCCCGCCCATCCTGTCTTAATATGGCCTTTTTAAGTTCACCGAACGTGATATCTTCCATCCGGAACCTATTGAACTCCCGGGCCAGTTTGTTAGGCCAGGGGCTGTGGGCATCACTGTTGGTCAAGAATGTAAGTCTGTGTAGCTCACTGATGCGGTCTGCCAGGTCGGTATCAGCACTCAGGCCCAGTTCCACGAAACTGATATACTGAGCCATATCCCCGTAGCAGCTTCCCAGGCTGTCGTGGTAGGCATACATGGCAGTCCAGGGTGTGAACGCATGGGCCGGGCCGATCATGGCACCCACATCCCTGGCAAGTTCAGCGATCTCCACGCCGCTTAAGTTCACGTTAGGCCGGCCATCGGTGTCGATATTGACAGACGTAGGCTCGACAGTCTCGCGCAGTTCTTCGGCCTTGGACACATCAGGCAGGATGAGCAGGTGGTGCACCCTGTTGGTATCTTCCAGTTCCACAGTAAGCACGAACCTGGCACTGTCCATGCCGTAAATGCCATCGGCGACCTCGGGCATGGTCTTGATATCATCCAGCCATTTGCGGTGCAGGCAGTCCCCTGTACCCACAAGCTGGATGCCCTTCCTGACAGATTCCACTGCAAGCGTGGGAATGTCCATTCGGCCTGAGGTGGCCATGCTGTACTTTGAATGAATGTGAAGATCAGCGTTAATAAGAGGCATATGACATGGATTGGAATGATATATTATCGTTTTTGCGATTTCAATTGATGCCAAGTTTTTCCATTGCCAGCAGGGCGGCCTTCTCACCTGATAGCAGCATACCGCCAAATACAGGTCCCATACGCGGTGAACCGGCCACGGCATTGGCAGCCATTCCAGTGGCTATTAGCCCTGGGTAGACCTCTTTGGTGTTGTCCATGATGATGCGCTCACCCATATCCGCCCACATGGGCTTCTCGCCGATCACGTTCAGTGCCCCAGGTATTTTCCTGGCCACTGTACTACAGACCTCGGCGTCGTGCCCTGTACCGTCTATAACAACCTTTGCCCTTATGGTCATTGGATCTACATGCAGTTTTTGCAGGCCCACTGCGGTCCAGTTTATTACCAGCCCGGTCACGGCATCACCCTCCCTGATCATCACATCCTCCACGCTTACAAGATTGAATATCTTAGCCCCTGCGGCCACGGCCTCTGCGCCCAGCCTGCACACGCATTCAATAGAGTCTGCCACATAATAGCCGGGCATGTATTCGGTATAATTGACCCCGAAATCGTCCAGTATGCGCCTGGCCTCTTCCTGCACAACTATCCTGGGCATCATCATGCCTCCACCCCACATGCCGCCGCCTATCGCAAGTTTTCGCTCAAAGAGCACGGTCCTTACACCTGCTTCGGCCAGTACCTTTGCAGCCACCAGATTGGCCGGCCCCCCTCCAACCAGCGCTACATCAGTGTCAGTGCAATCCAGAAAATCAGATGTAAATTCTTCTATAATTGCTCGGGTTATTGTTATTTCATCCAGTTCCATAATCTTACCAGCTATTGAATTCGATACCATTTGATAATCGGTTATCAACTTATAATTAACTAAAGTTCCACCGGAACTGTGCCGATAGCACCATAAATTGATGTTTGTTACCAGATGTGGTAATACATAATCATGGCCACCGTGTGTGAAAATATATGTGGATCGATTATAGGTGATTTGTTGTTATCAACATTGGTAACGAATGCTCAATCATGATATTCAAACCTAGTTCAAAAAATCATTATATGCTCAGAATTAAAACTGGTTTGCTATCGATGGGGTGATTATATGTCTGAAATTATTGTATACACAACCGAAATATGTCCGAATTGCAAAACACTCAAACAAATACTAAAAGAATCAGGTATCGTATATGCTGAAACCGATATGACCACTCCGGCAGCATTGACGGAACTGGCCATGAATAATGTATTCACTATGTCTGCGCCAGTACTCCAGGTACAGGATAATTTCTACACTGTTAACGAGATAATGGATGGAGATTCCATAGACCGCCAGAAAGTGGAGAGTCTTGTAAATTTATAATTCAATGATCTATTCAATAATTTATTCATGGAGGCCAGGTTAAAATGCAAGAAACATATGCGGGTCAAAAAATATCTTCAACAATACCTGTAGGCGAGATGATGATAAAACAAAACGAACATGGGATTGAACAGGTACAACAAACCCTTACAGGTGAAGAGATCTCCACGCTGCCAAAGGTCAGGACCACTGACGGTTACCTTATGGAGTGGGATAGGAACACCATTGTAGCACAACTGATGAAAGAGACCGTACTCAGTGAGAAGTTCTATGACAAGCCAGCCATTACTGAAGAAACAGCAAAGGAGATTGCCAGGGAGACAGAGGTCAGGATACGCAAGATGGGTGTAAGTTTCCTGTCAGGTCCACTGGTAAGGGAACTGGTCAATATTGTATTACTGGAAAACGGGCATCCTGAATGGCGTAACATCTCCACCAGGGTGGGTACCCCGGTATATGACGCTTATGAGATCGATATCGGCACAGGGTTCGAGGCCAAGGATAATGCTAATCTACAGGAGAACGCCGAAACCTCGCACAAGAAAAAGGCAGACAAGATATCCAAAGAGCAATACCTGCTGTTGCTGCCGCCTGACCTTGCCGACAGCCACTTAAACGGTGATATCCACATCCACGACCTGGAATACCTGGGCACCAGGGCGTTCTGCCAGGATTGGGACCTGAGGTATTTCTTCTACTATGGTTTAATGCCTGACGGTTCCGGTACCAAAGCCAGTGTGGCAGGTCCGGCCATGAAAGCTGAGGTGGCTATCCTGCATGCTGTGAAAGCACTGGGCAGTGCCCAGACCAATTTCGCAGGCGGGCAGGGATTCTATAATTTCCTTACATTCATTGCGCCTTATTTTGAGGGGATGATTTACGATGAGATCGAACAGCTGATGCAGATGTTCGTCTACGAGATGACCCAGATGATGGTGGCCAGAGGAGGCCAGCTGGTATTCTCGTCCGTACAGCTCTCGCCAGGGATTCCAAAGCTCTGGAGGGATAAGCCAGTGGTCTATAGGGGACGTGTGTGGGATGGTGATATGGCACCCCAGAGGACTTATGGCGAATTCGAGCGCGAGGTCAGGCTATCCTATGAGGCATTAATGAATGTGATGTTAAAAGGTGATTACTGGGGCAAACCTTTCAATTTCCCAAAGCCTGAGATCAGTATTGAACCTGATTTTATGGAAGAGGATGAGGAGTTCAACAGGAAGCATCCTGAACTGCTGACCTATGATGAGTTATACACCATGTCGTTCGAACTGGCTGCTAAGTTCGGTGTGCCGTATTTTGATAACCAGTTGCCCCAGTACAGGGGTGCAGGTGAAGGTATTTCATGTTACCAGTGTTGTGCTTACAATTTCTCAACCACGGCAGAGAAGGATTCCTCCTTTGGAGACAAGATGGTCTTCAAGAATGGTCAGCACTTCTCAATGGGCGCGTGGCAGGTTGTCTCTCTTAACTGCCCCAGAGCTGCATATGAGGCAGAGGGGGACGACCACCTCCTATTTAGCCACCTGAAGAAAATGATGGATAAGGCGATCGAGCTGTTCAGGATCAAGCGGTTCTGGATGGACCATATTGTTGCCAGTGGCAGGATGCCTTTTGCTACCCAACAGCCCAAGGACCCGGTGACAGGGAAGAAAGGTATGATTGCTGTGGACCTTGGAAGCCTGGTGTATACTATAGGTGTGGCAGGTATTAACGAGATGGTACAGCATCATACCGGATACCAGATGCATGAGAGCGATATTGCCAAGCAGATTGCTATCAGGGCTATGTTCGAGATGGATATATATGCCAAGGAACTGTCTGAACTCCACGGTATCGAGATCGCACTTGCAAGGACACCGGCCGAGACTACATGCCAGCGTTTTGCTGTGTCTGATCTGCTGCATACTGAGTACAGGGAATATGCCATGAAAGTGATCAAGGGCGACGTGGATACTGCAATATCCGATCTTAGTGAAACACGTGACCTGCCTGTTTATTATACCAACGGCACCCATGTGCCACCCGGTGCTGATATATCCCTACCTGAAAGAATTGGTCTGGAACATGTTTTCTTCCCTATTGTGGATGGCGGGAATATCCTGCATATCTTTATGGGGGAGGGACATCCAGATGCCAGGGGTCTTAAGGAGTTCGCTATGAACCTGGCAAAGAATACCCAGGTCGGGTATTTTGCCTTTACTAAGGATATGACGGTGTGCCTGAATGATTTCCATGTGGCAGGCGGGATGCTGGATGAGTGTCCGAACTGTGGCTCTGAGAATGTGGAGCACCTGTCCAGGGTTACGGGGTATATACAGGCTGTGGACGGGTGGAACAATGGTAAGAAGCAGGAGCTTGAGGATAGGAGGAGGTATGGTGCCACTGAGATGGCATGATTTACGATTGGTATAGGTCTATGGATGGGATGGATATGGTGAGAAGGGGGGGTAAGTGCTCCCATTCTTCCATACCCATTTACCCAAAGCATTGTGGGGGATTGTGTGCCAGATTTCAATTCGATTTTACAATTAAAATCCTTTAATGATATGGATCATAATTGAATTCGAATTCGTCAATCTGTTCCGGACTAAATCCCAGATCAACAAACATCTCTTTTAAAACTGCCTTATATTTGCTCTCTGGAATTTCTTTTTCTATTTCCTTGAGTTTAACAGTAATGCTAACAGTCCCGTTATCATCTATGTTGAGACGATAGGTATGATTTCCATTGATTCTGGTAACAGTGATCAATGGCAGAATATAATCAATAGAACCTGTCTTTTCATTACCATTGAAGAAATCCTCACTACAAGACCCGGGATAGTTGAAATACAAGCTGGAATTTGTACTTTCATCTTCAAGGTAATCATATATTGAGTTAATATCCGGTTTTTCACTTATCCAGACTTTGGCATTGCCAATTTTTGACTCTATTGTGTCGCCATTTTCCATCCAGAGCATTACTGGCTCATTAGTTTGTCCGTTTTCCAATTTCAGATCGTTTTTCAATGATGCCACATAGTTCTCTGCATCCTGCCTGTTCATGTCAAAAGAAATCATAAGCATCTCAGTGACCCAATCGTCAGGAACTTCTTGGCCGAGTGGAATATCATTCGAACCGCGAAATGTTAATGTGGCAGAGTTTTCCCTTTGCGGCACTTCATTAAGTGATAATACCAGCCCGATATCATTGTAAAAATAATGCACAGTAGCTATCTTATAGTCATTCCCAATCTTTTCATTCAATCCTTCAATAGGAGATTCCGGTTGTAGGCCACCTGAATAGGTAACCTTATGTTCAACAGAATATCCTGCATTATTTGCATTTTTGATAATGTCATCCAGGTCAATTTTTTCCATATTCAGGCAATCAGACCCATAAGAAGCACCATCTGGATTTTCAATACAGCCGCTGGTTGCTCCAAAAGCCAACAGGAACGATCCTATTATGAATATGCTCATTATTTTTTGGTTCATGTTTGTATTCCTCTTGAGATTGTCGGAAAAGTCCTCGACTTCAGAGAATTTAATACACTGTTTGGTTTCCAAATTTTCCGTTGGACATAATATCTTACATCATCCAGCACAAATAAACGCCAGCTTCAGCGAACTTTTTCT
>JAAXOC010000098.1 GCA_014237145.1 ANME-2 cluster archaeon | reverse complement strand
ATTCTTGCTGAATCCGTTATCGAGTCAACGCTATGTTATAAGACAATTATGAAGCGGGCTTCAGACATGGATTTTTCGATGCTTTTGATAAAACCATCTGTCAAAAGCATCGAAAAATGTGGTTTCATATGCTGAAAAAATATATTTTAATAACAGGAAATTGCTGGAGAAAGGATTCACTCCAGAAACTAACAATGTGATGGAGCAGCTGTTCTCTTTGATAAAAGATGTTATGAATCAAGCCAGATCGTTTAAAATCGTTGACGTACTAGCTAATTTTTGTTATAATTTATTCTTATCAGTGAATAAGCGGTGTTTTAATACTGGCGTCTGGAGAGGTTTATCTCCTCTAAGTCGAGCTAAAATCAAGTACGGCTGAGATTTAATTATATTATTTGTCAATTGTCTTAGTGGTAACTATCTCATTTCACCTTGAAATTTTATACTGTTTGAGGACGTTGGATATTTTTGTTTATCATTTAATGAAGACAGTTGAAATATTTAGGTTAGATATGTTTGGTTTGGACGCATATTTGGTTCAACCAGAAGAAAATAAAAAGTCTCTACTTTATCAAAGGCAATCAATGGTCTTTATATGACTAAAGAGAAAATAATAGATAAGGTGAAAAATTATGAACGCAGAAAAATTGCTTGAACGCATCATTCTTGACCCCAATGTTATGACTGGAAAACCTGTGATCAGGGGAACAAGACTTACGGTGCAGTATATCCTGGGATTATTAGGACATGGCGCTTCTGTGGAGGAGATCCTTGACGAATACAAAGGATTAAACGAAGATGACATTAAAGCATGTTTGCTATTTGCAACAGAATCCCTTGAAAACACCACATTTATGCCTTTGACTGCAGGGGCCTGTTAGATGCGGTTCCTTGTGGATGAATGCACAGGGCTTGCGGTTGCACAGTGGCTGCGCCTGCAAAATCATGATGTGGTTTCGGTATATGATGAAATCAGGGGCGCGGATGATAAAGAGGTAATCAAGAAAGCCAGTGAGCAAAACCGGATACTGATCACAAACGACAAGGACTTTGCTGAGCTTGTTTTTCGGGAGAAAAAACAGCATAAAGGTGTGATACTTTTGCGTCTTGAAGATGAGAGAGCTGCAAACAAAATAGCTGTACTAAAACACTTGCTTGAAAAATATGAAAAATCACTCCCTGGAGATTTCATTGTTGTTACAGAAACAACTGTAAGAATAACGGGAAAGACATGAATCAAGAACACCAATTTTATAATTGAATTTCAACCGCGAGATAGAATTGTGTGTTTATACTTACCTACACGTTAAAAAAAGCCAATACAACAGACCGCTCCTCTGCACCATTTCAGAACCACTGGTCAAGAGTCTGCTGGCCCGCATCCGAAGCTTCCACCAACCTGCCTACCGCACCCTTCACCCGAACTTCGGAAAAATCATGCCTGTTACAGAGAAAATCAGTAATCTCAGACTCTTTAGGGGACTTCCACGAAATCTCATAATCAGAAATAACATCAGGATACAGGAAGAAGTCCTTGATCACCTGCAAATTCTCAATCTCCTCCCCCTTCTCAACCAGCACTGCCTCAATCCCACCGTGCTGCTTTATCAATTTCATAGCCGTTTTAGGTCCAACCCGCTTGATTCCGGGATTGTAATCAGTACCCACAAGCAAAGCAATATCGATCAACTGCTCCCTGGTGATGCCATTGGCAGACAATACATCCTCAAGATCAATGATCTCAGGATTCACATCAATATAGATATTCTTACGCGGAAGCTTGCGTTTTCCAGTAACGGTCAGGTTCCTTAACACCCTGGGTGCACCGAACAGCAGTGAATCATAGTCCTGGGATGCAGCAAAATCTGCATCTCCTGTCAGTGCCATATGGGCAGCCTGCGCCTCACCTTCCGAGGGAGCCTGCACCACAGGGATCCCCATAAATCTAAGCAAGGTCTTGGCATCTTCAACCATGCCCTCTTTCAGGTGTGACGAAGCCTGGGCATGTATAAAAGCTTCCTCCTCCTTACCCGCAGCAACTGCCTCTTTCCAGCGGTTCATGGCCTTATCCCTGGTCTTCGACCTCTCCTTCAGGGTCCGGGCCTTGAAATCCGGGGGCTTACCGTCGAATACAAATACCGGCTTGATGCCAGCTTCCACAAGGTTCGTGGTGCGGTACAAAAACCCTGATAGATGTGAGGTCACCTCACCCCTGGAATTCATCAGGGGCGTACCGTCCCTCTGCCTGATTATACTCAGGAACTGGTACAGGGTATTGAAAGCATCAATGGCCACCACCCTGCCTGCCAGGTCACTTAACTGGATCTCGTGTTTTTCAAAGATATCGCCCAATTCCACACCCATGTTCCCTACTCCAAAAATTTCTACAAGACTTATTTCCTAAACATTAGTAAAATATGATGCATCATCCCTCTGGTCGCTGATGGCCTTATATAGTGTTTCTTTATTCAGACGTTCGGGCTGGTAATATCTGCCGTTCACCTCTTCTGCTATCTCGCTGGCAAGTTTTGAACCGTGACTGCTCATATCCACAATAAGCACATGGATTCCTTCGCTTATCACATAATGCAGCACCATGGAAAGTTCCCTGCGGATATTGCCGCCCACTTCCAGGGGAACGTTGGACTTACCATCCGTTACCAGAACCATTATGGGAATCGTGGATGGGTCCTTCTTGATCTCATTGTGCAGGGAGTGCAGTCCCATCAGGATACCTGAAGCCAGCGGAGTGGTACCACCGAATGGAATTGTCTCAAGATATCGTTTTGCGCGTTCAACTGATGACGTGAAGGGTAGTACCAGTTCGCCTTTCCGGCCGCTGTACGTGACCAGCGATACCTTATCCCTCCGCTGGTATGCATCCTTTAATAACGCCACTATCACGCTGCGGGTGATATCCACCTTATCCATTTCATCCATGCTGCCGCTGGTATCCATCACAATATTAATAAGCGTGGCAATACGCCTGCGCCTGACCTTCTCCCTGTAATCGCTCTTCTTGACCCTGATCTTGCCATTCTCAGCATGCAATGCCGCCGCCCTGATGGTTGGGGCCACTGCAATATCGGTAACTTCGCCGTCAGGCAGGCGGGATCTCACATACCTGCCCCGTTTTCCTTTGGTCAGGACCTCTGCCCGCCTACCGCTCTTCATCTGGCCGATGACCAATTTCTTTTTTCGTGTTTTTGCAAAGTCACTGAGGATATTTCTTACGATCTTTTCATCTGATTTAGCCCCAATTTCCGTATCTTCAATTTCAGGTTCCTCCACAACTTCAAGCTTTTTATCACCCCGGGCTTGGTATACTGGTGCTATTAACTCGGGTGTTCTTGGTACCGGGGCCACATAGGTGGGTGTACGGTATATGGGAGTGCGATGGTCCATCTTTGTTACAGGTTGTGGTTCGATCACCTGAATCGCATCGGGTCTCTTACGTTTCGGGATAGGAACATCATCGAAAACCTCACAGAAAATATCGTATGGGTCCAGCACAACATAGGACTTGTCTGCTATAATATAGGCATGGATCACCTCATCCAGATGGATCTGGTCCTTTAAATCCACCAGCAGTTCTTTGATATAGTCAGAATCGTCATTGTCGAACTCATTGATCTCAGTTTTTGGTATCCTGATCGCCAGGAGGGGTTTGCCGATATGGAACACTTTAATGCCGTATTCCTTTTTCAGGTTACTTCGCATCCTCTCGGCAATGATATCGCTCATTTCTCCACCAGTCGTCTCAGCAGTTCGACGCTGAACTCTTCCTCCTCAAACGGCCGCTTTCTCATCCTGTGCGGCAGTACCATCTCGGCAGCTTCCACAATATCTTCATTGGTGACCCGGTCTCTTCCTTCGAATGCCGCATTGGTACGGGCGGTCCTCTCGATCATAATATCTGCCCTGTGTCCATCAACATTGAATTCTATACATATCTCGGCTATGGTCTGGAGATTATCCCTGGTCGTAACCACCCTTTGAAGCATCTGCTGGGCCTTTACTATCCGGGAATTTATACGGTCCTGTTCTGACTGGAACTCTTTCCTGAAACCATTAGGGTCGTCATTAAATCTATTGGTCTGCTCCACGATCTCTACTCTTTGTTCCAGGTCCTGGATACCCACCACCTCTACCTGGAGTGCTATCCTGTCCAGCAGCTGGGGCCGCAGTTCCCCCTCTTCAGGATTCATGCTCCCGACAATTATGAACTTGGCTGGATGGCTTACACTTACTCCTTCCCTTTCTACGGTGTTCACGCCCATGGCTGCCGCATCCAGGAGTGCATCCACTACAAAATCGTCCAGCAGGTTTATCTCATCCACATACAGGATGCCGCCGTTCGCCTCAGCAAGTATGCCTGGTTCATAGGCTTTGAGACCTTCGGTAACGGCCTTTTCTATGTCCAGGCTACCTACCACCCGGTCCTCTGTGGCACCCACGGGTAGGTCAACTACTTTCATGAGACGTTTTTCAGTAGTGATTGTCCCCTCATCTTTGCGTATCTGGCATTCCCAGCAGAATTTATCCTCGTCACGGGGATTGCAGCTATATGTACATCCCGAGACCACTTCGACCTCAGGCAGTATCTCAGCCAGACCCCTGACTGCAGTGGATTTGGCAGTCCCCTTCTGCCCCCTTATCAATACTCCGCCAATGGAAGGATTTATTGCGTTCAGGATCAGGGCACGTTTCATCCTTTCCTGGCCCACAATGGCTGTAAAGGGATACAATACCCTGTGGGTCTTGGTCTCGATCCTGGCTTTCATTATCTGTTTGGACTCGTCCACTTCCTCCACTTTCGGGACTTCCTGAATATTACCGTGAATACTGATCTTGCCCATTTTTATCGCCTCATTACTAATAAATAAAATATCTAAATGACATCGTGTAAAACAATGCTAATATTAAGACTAGGAGGGAAAGTGCGAAACATACAAACACTATTATCATGCGTCCGCCCCTTTCTTTTTTGGATACCGCATACGTCTCATAGATAGAGACCAACATTGTAATAAAGAAAAAAATTGCAGATATTATCAGCAGGGTCCCTACAACCAGGACAAATTGTGCTTCGAATGTAAGGTTTGCTTGAGGGTTTATTAAACTTAGCAAGAATTCTTTTCCTTTTGCTTCATATGCAGTGGTCACCATTATTACCACGTATAAAACATTACCCACACCCATAATGGCTGCAGATAAAGCAGCACTGAGTAATGTTATCAGCGAACCGATGTCAGGGATATCAAGGTCCATCTTCCATTCATTTTCCATTTATTTCACCTAATTTCGATCTGATAAGAATCATTATATTAATATATCTACTTGATATTAAGATATTTAGTTAATAAGTTGATATTAAGATATTTACTTAAATGATACAATTTTGATAATTATTATTTATCTCTTGATCTGCATAAAACCAATCGAAAACATTATAAATAAGTTGTTGCTAATATAATTAATATTGGGGCATTAAACGGCATCGTATCCATCCCCTCCGATCCGTCAAGCCCCATTCCTTTTCATATATGGTTTTTATTTAATCAATGTGCCGTTTTCCACTTTATTTTCAGGCTGCAGCAGCACTGCCCCGGCTGCATCAGCGGCAAGTATCATTCCCATGGATTCCACGCCGAACAGTTTGGCAGGTTTCATATTTGCCAGCAGGACAATTTGCCTGCCCACCAGTTCATCGGCCACATGTGTCAGGGCAATACCTGCCACCACCTGTCTTGGGATATCCTCTCCGATATCGACCTGGAGTTTTACTAATTTATCAGACCCTTTAATGGCTTCGGCAAAAACTATGGTCCCTGTCCTGATATCCATTCTATTGAATTCCTCAAATGTAACAACGGGGACCTGCGGTGCGGCCTTTTCCTCTTTTGCCATTGCTTCGGCTATTCGTTTGTTCATAATAACCTCCATCTCGTCTATCTTCTTATCATCTATCTTTGTGAACAGGATTGCAGGTTTTGGCAGGGACCTTCCCGATTCCAGTTCCACCAGCCCTTCGTCATACCTCATCTGGCTGACATCGCCTTCCAGCCCCAGGTGAACCCACGCCTCATTCATCTTAGCTGGTATAACAGGCTCACACAGCAGTACCAGTGCCTTTGCGACCTGGATGCAGTCCTTGACCACCCCTGCACAGGCATCCGGGTCATTTTTGATCAGGTGCCAGGGCTCGTTTGACTGGAAGTATGTATTACCGTATGCGGATAGACCCATTATTATGTCAATTGCCTTCTTGAACTCATATTCTTCCATGGCTTCGGTCACTTTACGGATGGTGCTGCGTATCTCATCCAGCACATTGTCGGATACAACTCCCTCAGGTACCCCACCAAAATTCTTATGCGTAAAATGCAGCGTACGGTAAAGGAAATTTCCCAGTGAACCTACAAGTTCGTTATTTACTTTTTCCTTAAACACCTTCCATGAGAAGTTCAGGTCCTTGGTGTGTGATGTGTAGCTGGCCAGGTAATAGCGCAGCAGGTCTGGGTGGAATCCATGATCCAGGTAGTCATCGTTCACCCAGACCACATAACCCCTGCTCTTACTGAAGGTCTTATCATCGATCTTTACCATGCCCGAGGCCACTACCGCATGGGGTAGTGAATAATCTGCACCCTTTAACATTGCCGGCCAGAATATGCAGTGATGGTATGCTATATCCAGGCCAATGAAGTGAATGATACTGGAATCACCCTGCCAGATATGTTTCCAGTCCAATCCGGCATTATTGCAGTACTCTTCTGTAAATGAGATATATCCTATTGGGGCATCTACCCATACATATACTACCAGTTCGTCATGGCCTGGGAACCTCACGCCCCATTCAAGGTTGCGTGTGATGCACCAATCCCTGAGTTCCTTATTCACCCATTCCCTGGCATAGTTGCGGGCATTGGATGTCCCTCCCAGGGTTTCCAGGTATTCCAGCAGGAAATCCTTGAATGATGATAATCTAAAAAAGAAGTGTTCCTGTTCCCTGTATTCTGCCTTGTTCCCACATATCTTGCATATCGGTTCCAGTATCTCCCCTGGCTCCAGGTGCCTGTTGCATCCCTGGTCGCATTCGTCACCTCTTGCAAGTGATTCACAGTAGGGGCAGATACCTTCCACATAACGGTCAGGTAGAGATCTTTCACAATGGCTGCAGTATGCCAGGTCGATCGTTTTGGGATATACATAATTGTTCTCGATCAACCTGTTAACAATATCATTAGTACGGTTGTGGTTCACAGCCCCGTCTGTAGTGCCGAAGAAGTTGAACCGGATGCCCAGTTTCTTAAATACTTCGTCAAAATGATGGTGGTATTTCTCTATGAGTTTACTAGGAGTGGTATTTGTCTGTTCGGCACTGACAACTATAGGTGTGCCGTGGGTATCTGAACCGCATACAAAAATGGTTTTCAGTCCTTGCTTATGCAGGGACCTGACAAAGATGTCGGCAGGAATGTATGTACGCAGGTGTCCTATATGGCATTCACCGTTGGCATACGGCAGTCCGCAGGTGACCAGGACGGGCTTATCAACAGGGATATTTGACATTGATCTTGAATCCTCCATAATAACAGTATGTTTAAAGTAATATGCTTAATGTGATATGATGCTCATGAATGAATGTTAATTCTAAAATATGTTTCCCTGATTAAATAAATGGGCATGAATAACAAGGTGAAGGAAGACCGATGCTGACAAAACGGATAATACCGTGTCTGGATGTTACCCTTGATGAGGCTGGCGGTTGTGTGGTCAAGGGGATCGAGTTCGAAGACCTGCGAAGGGCAGGCGACCCGGTTGAACTAGCCAAGGAATATAACCTCCAGGGAGCTGATGAACTGGTCTTTTTGGATATTACTGCATCCCATGAGGGGCGTTCCACTATGATCGATGTGATAGAGCGCACTGCCGATGAGGTGTTCATCCCGCTGACCGTGGGCGGGGGCATTAATTCGATTAAGGATATCAAGTCCTTACTGCGTTCGGGCGCAGATAAGGTATCTATTAATACGGCAGCAGTTAAGCGCCCGGCCCTGATAAGTGAGTCGTCGAAGATATTTGGTTCCCAGTGTATCATAACAGCGATCGACTGCCGCCGGAATCCGGATATTGAAGATGGCCGGGATAAGACCATCATCGTTCTGGAGGACGGCACGCCTGCATGGTATGAGGTGGTTATATACGGGGGCCGCACCCCTACTGGTATTGATGCACTCAGGTGGGCCAGGCAGGTGGAAGGGCTGGGTGCAGGTGAGATCTTGCTGACCAGTATGGACAGGGACGGTACGTATTACGGATATGATCTACCAATTACCAGGGCTGTATCTGATGCGATCAATATCCCGGTGATCGCCTCGGGAGGGGCGGCAGGGCCTGAGCACATGTTCGATGCGTTTGTGGATGGGCATGCAGATGCGGCGCTGGCTGCCAGCATATTCCATTTCGGTGAATACTTGGTGGGAGATGTCAAGGATTATCTGGATGATAAAAGCGTACCTGTTAGAATAGTTCATTGAACCAGAGCGTGAAATCCGGGGCTTTACTTCGACAATATGTGTACTCTATTTCGTTGGTCACAATGGAGCTGAATGCTTGTTTTGACTAAAATCCGACCAAAAAAGATTTAAAAGGGTAATAACTTATAGATTACTTATAATCCGTATGACGGGATTAAGAGGGTGATGAAACCGATTGCGGCAATTGTCGAATCCAATGGGTTCGCAATGATGCAGGCGGATCAGTGTCTCCGGTAGGCTGCCTGAGGGGGGCTTATGAGGCACATTCAATACGGTCACTCTAATAGAAACCCGCATCAGCGGGTAGATATAACCAATAAAATTAATTTGGAGGAAAAGAAATGAATAAGAAAATAACCGCAGTAACATTAACTGCTCTTATGGTGCTTACCATGTTCACGGCAATGGTGCCAGCGGCATCGGCTGCTAAAGAAGTGGCAGCACCGTATGAGTTTATTTGTGCCGTCAATACTACTCAGGATGGTGCTGGTCTTTCATGGCTAAATGCATCATCTAAGAATAATCCGAGTATTCTTTACTATGATTTGGATGACAATGAAGGTAAAGAGAACATAACCATGCCTATCTTTGATAATTTGACTGTTCCAAAAGGTGAATTAATATATAGTACACTACCTTGGACTGATGATGAAGGTTATGAATATATAGCATGGAGTGGTGCTAAATTTGCCGTTGTTGACACGGGTAACGACTGGATTATCAGTGAAAAACTTGTTGATGAGGATGATGATGATGATCATCTTCTGAGAGTAGGTGAATCACTGTCCCTTACTGGTGGCTGGGCGATCACTGCCTTGGAGATTGATGTTGACGGTAAAAAGTCATGGCTATCACTGACTAATGATGGTGAAGAAGTTGAAAATATAGTTGTCACTGAAGGAAATGACTTCACTTACGAGGAAGACCTTGGTGCTTCTGACGATTCCGAAGTCATGAATTTCACAGTAGAGACTGTTTTCGCTGGTATGAACACCAATCTGGTGAAGATAAACAACATAGATTTAATCTCCACAGATACCGTTGAAGTCGAATCTGGCGACGAAGATTTGTTTAATGACTTCGAAGTTGATGCTGATGGTACCAAAATAGAGATAATAAATAAAGACGACGATATTACATTTTCTGAGGACGATGTTACTGATATCATGGACTTTGCAGTTAGGGTTAACGAAGATGGTAATCTTGTAGCTTTAGCAAGGATAATCACTGAACCTGGAACTTATGAGTTGATTGGAGCTGTTAATGGTACTCAGGATGGTGCTGGTCTTTCATGGCTAAATGCATCATCTCGGAACAACCCAAGCATTCTTTACTATGATTTAGATGACAATGAAGGTAAAGAAAATTTAACCATGCCTATCTTTGATAATTTGACTGTTCCAAAAGGTGAATTAATATATAGTACACTACCTTGGACTGATGATGAAGGTAATGAATATATAGCATGGGCCGGTGCTAAATTTGCCGTTGTTGACAAGGGTAACGACTGGATTATCAGCGCGAAACTTGTTGATGAAGATGACGATGATGATCATCTTCTGAGAGTAGGTGAATCACTGTCCCTTACTGGTGGCTGGGCGATCACTGCCTTGGAGATTGATGTTGACGGTAAAAAGTCATGGCTATCACTGACTAATGATGGTGAAGAAGTTGAAGATGTAGTTGTCACTGAAGGAAATGACTTCACTTACGAGGAAGACCTTGGTGCTTCTGACGATACCGAAGTCATGAATTTCACAGTAGAGACTGTTTTCGCTGGTATGAACACCAATCTGGTGAAGATAAACAACATAGATCTAATCTCCACTGATACCGTTGAAGTCGAATCTGCCGACGAAGATTTGTATAATGACTTCGAAGTTGATGCTGATGGTACCAGAATAGAGATAATAAATAAAGACGACGATATTACATTTTCTGAGGACGATATTACTGATATCATGGACTTTGCAGTTAGGGTTAATGAAGATGGAAATCTTGTAGCCCTTGCTCAGGAAGTTATCGTCGGCGGTGGCGCAGTAGCAACCGAAGCCCCAACAGTAGTTGGAACCGAAGTGGCTACAGAGGAACCAACTAACGTAACCGGAGTTGAACCTGGAGCACCGACCGAAGGACCTACTGATGCTGTTGAGACTGAAGTCCCCACAGAAGTGCCTACAGAAGATAAGGTGCCAGGATTTGAGGCTGTGTTCGCTATAGCAGGTCTGCTTGCAGTGGCCTATCTGGTACTGAGACAGCGCGAGTAAATCAACAATACAGATGAAGGGGTGTTTTTTAATCCCTTCAATTTCTTTTTTTTTAACGAAATTCAATCGTCAACATTAATCAATTATAACAAGTGGAATCTTTATGTATAATCCAAAAAAAACAGTAGCTTCTATTCTATTAATTTCAATTATATTATTATCTGGCTGTATCGAAGATACAGATACTGAGATCATTGACAATTCAGATAATACTTCAGCAGGTATAGACCAGGACAATTTTAGCCTTGATTCAATGGTCATGGTAGAGAATTTGCCTTCTGGATATGAATATTTAGGATCACTTCCAATCACTGATTATAATGAATTTTCTGAAAAGATTATCGAATCAAAAGAAGGTGCTTATCGGGATGAGGATAATTTAGATGTGTTTTTAGATATTATTGAACTGGATTCAGACTCATCAGCAACTGAATTTATTTTCAACTATAAATCCCAGTATGAACAGTTATCTACGGGTGATCGTTTCACCAATGTCAATTTCAACGACCATGCTGCTACAAGAATAAAAACTTACACATATAGGGCTGGAAATCAATTACCCAAATACCAGATCATCTGGAATAATGGTAACATCGTTTTCATTGTCAGAAGTAATTCCAATCTTGAAAGTTCTGCCATGAACCTTGCCATAGCCACAGGTTACTAATTTATTGGCTATATTCTGCAACTCTTCAATATAAGTATAAAAAAAGATATGTAGTATAAGTATCCACATTATTATAAAAAATAAGGTGTCTACTATGGTTATGAAAAGTACAATATTATTAAAATATATATTAATCGTTCTACTATATATTTCAAGTTCCTGTCTTTTAGTCCAGGCATGGGAAGACAAAGATTTGACATACTGGACTGATGAAAAGTCAGATAAATTATATTGGGGAGAGACTTTTGACAATGATATCTATACAGTTGAAGCATATGATTTTCCAAGAACTGGTATAAAAGGCCAGATAGGGACACCATATGTTGGAGTAAATCTTTATAAAGACGGGGAGTTGGTTTATAGCGATAGTATGCTTACGTTTGATTTTTTTAAGTATGATGGTGAAGTATTAGTTAAAGTAGTAGACTTGATGCCAAACAGTGATATTCACTGGCAGGACGATACCTATGAACCCTGGGCAAAAATAGAAATAGCACTTCGCGGTCTTCCTGATCTGGATATTGATGTTGAAACCGAAAAGAGTGATGACAAGGATACTTTCAAGTTAACTAATTCCAAAATACCTGTTACTATCAACATCAAAAATGAAGGCGATGCACCGCTTGAGGATGTTGATATTTACATTGATACGGATGGACTTGAGTTTTATTCATTTACCACAAGTACAAAGACTCATCATACTGAGGATATAATCGAAGATGGAGCATCGATCACAGAAATTTCATTTGAGTTGGAGATACCTTCACACATGAAAGATACTGAATATAACATCAGCGTAAATGTGACTGGTATTGACCAAAAGGATGAGATGCATAATTTCACAGATGGTAAGGAAATAACAGTCCTGAATATGATCAATATCACCAAGACTACTAAATCCGAAATTTTCATGACCGATACAGCCTTTGTGCAATTGATCATAAGAAATGACGGCGCTTACGCAGTAAATAATATCGAATTGAGGGATTCTATTCCCAATTATTTTGAACTGGTCGGAAGCTCCCCGCTACAGTGGAATTTTAATATGGCTCCCGGACAGAATCGGGATTTCAAATATACTATCAAACCGATCAAGCCAGATATGGACGGTTATGATCTTCCTGCTGCAGACGCGACATGGGAAGTGGGCGGCATAGAGTATGACCAGACATGTACCAAGCCTGAAATCATTGTACACGGCTCAAAGATCCTGCTTGAGAAGACTGTAAGTCCCACACAGGTTGAGCGTAACGAAAATGTAACAGTAACTATCAAAGCCACAAATGTGGGTGATGTTAAAGCCAGTGTAGAGATTTTTGACAACGACCTATTACCGGATAATGTCACTATTGTCAGCGGAGAAACCTATACCAAATCACCAAAGATAATAGGTGAGGAGAACAGCATCAGCCTGACCTATATTATAAGTGCAAGTGAAAACGGTACATATGAATTACCTCAGGCAACGGCAAAATTCCATGACCTCCAGGGCTATCACAGTGAGGAGATATCGGCTTCACCTGAATTCATAGCAGGTAGTCCCCCACTTCTCCCAGGCGAGACTCCACGGCCTGGCTATACCCCTACACCTACACCTACACCTACACCGGTCCCGTCACCGACCAGGGAACAGCCTGGATTTGGTATACTGGCAGGTCTGATGGGTTTGTCGATGGCTGTACTGCTGGCACTGCGCAGGTAAGTAAAAAAAGATTGGAATTGGTTTAATGGTAGAAAAAACCAGGATACTTGAGCTCATCAGATCCCGCAGGAGTATCAGGGAGTTTTTGGTTGACCATGTTGAAGACAGCATGGTCGAAGACATACTGGAAGCAGGGCGCTGGGCTCCTTCAGGCCTCAACAACCAACCGTGGCGTTTTGTGGTAGTAAAGGACAGGGAGATTGCAGGGTCACTTGCAGGATGTACCAGATACAGCACAATTGTACACAGTGCACATTTGCTTATTGCTGTATTCCTTGACAGGGATGTGATGTATGATCATACAAAGGATATCCAGGCATGTGGTGCAGCCATACAGAACATGTTGCTGGTGGCACACGGTATGGGATTAGGTGCTGTGTGGCTGGGAGAGATACTGAACCAGAAGAATGAAGTTGGGGATATTCTAAATGCACCAGAATCCCTGGAACTTATGGCGGTGATTGCTATTGGCTATCCTGCAGCAGATAGCAGCAGGTCAAGTGGACGTTGGGAGATATCAGAGATCACGTCTAAGGAAAGATTTGGTAATCCATGGAAGTAGGATATCTATAAAACCCCACAGTTACATTTATATTTATATTTATATTTATATTTATATTTATATTTTTCTTGAGATCATTATAGCGGCCAGGATTATACTGGTTGCAAAACCGACAAGCCCGATGGTTTCAAAACCAGGTTCTTTCTGGCCCAGCACCAGCATGGTTATAGATGCAATCAGGAGAACAGTCAAAAACATGTTCTGAAAAATAGAGATTATGAACCTTCGGTTCTCAATGGCATTTTCCTGTTTAGCTACATTCGCCTCCTTAAACATCTTCACACTTTCAAA
>JAAXOC010000097.1 GCA_014237145.1 ANME-2 cluster archaeon | reverse complement strand
GAATTCCTAACTCTTTTGCAATGGCATTAATCACCTCCAACTCTACTTCCGGATCAACATTTATTATTATTTCCTTCGTTATGCATTCTTCCAAATAATGTTTACTTTTGCAATTTCCATTTGCTCTTATTTTCTCTGGTGGAATTCCTGCATCGAGTGCAGATTGCAATTCATACTCTGAAGCAACATCTGCTCCGGAACCTAATTTAACCAAATATTTAGGAATACCAAAAGTTGTATTTGCTTTAACTGCATAACATATTAGATAATCTTCACACTCTTTTTCAAGTGCATTTTGATATTTTTTATAATTATCCCTTATAATATCTTCAAACAAAACATATAACGGCGTGCCATATTCTTTTGCTAATTCAACCATATCTACATCATATATTTTCCGATGATTGTTCTCAGTTTTATCTAAATGTTTATTCCAATGTCCTTTGTCCCAAATCATTCCAAATCACTTCTTTTTTGCTAAATGTACATGTATAGATTATGTTGCACAGTTAGTAACCTCTGTTTCTCCTCCTTAGGAAGGAAATCTTATCCATGTTTTTTCCGTGAAATTTTTCCAAAGATCCAGTCACATACCCCGGAATTAATTACCGAGGCCAGTAAATAATACTCTACCTCCTTATTTTCGATTTCGTCAGTCAATATCCCAAACACAGTTCATAACCACACCCTCCTAAGTATAATAAACGCAATCTCATATAAATATTTCTAAAAACAACTCCCAAAAATGCAGGTGTACACGCAGCATACCCACATCTCACTGACAGTCAATCCACACCCAGGAAAGAAATGGCAAAGCAAGAGAGTGCCTACAAGTGCTGACCCAACTGCCCGTTCTGTATCCTATCCTTAGATGCGGGGCTGGAGTTGATGCGGGAGTCGGGCGAGCCTATGGAGTTCGGGATTTTTGGATTTTCCAAGGTGTTTTCAAAGGCTTTTGGCGAGGGGGTAATGGGGCAGCGGTAGAATGTAAGGTGGGGGATGTCGTCACGGACTTACCGATGAGTCAAACGTTGCGACGGCACACCCAACCGCATTAGAGCTGCGAAGCATGACGTGCCGTCGCTTTACAACTCAGTTTTTATTGGAAATCCAAAAGTCTCATTTACCTGCAACCTTCCTTTTCTTCTTTACTACCTGAGTTTCAGGGTACATGTTAATAGCTTGCGTCTCAAAATACCTCTTTAAATATTCCCACTAAAATTGACCAACTTTTCCCATTGAAAATTGACCCACCCTATTACTAAAATACTCCTGCATTATTACAGGAGGTTTTGAGGTGATCTCAGTAGAAGATTGGATAACAATAAGGAACTTAAAGAAATGAAATCCCAAAATGGGAACAAGGGCAATTACAGAGAAACTCGATTTATCTAGAAACACTATTGAAATTGTAATTGAAGTATAAATAAATGTGTCCCTTTAGTAAAAAAGCAAGCCGAGGAGATCTTGACGATCATGTCGTTACCATTGAAACAGCCTTGGATTCCATAGAAAATTTCGAACATTTAGGGTATATGTTAATTAATGATTCTTGCCTTCCCTCCTGCACTGGTACCTGTGTACTTTTAATCCGGATATAATAGAGCAGGAATGCGACAATCTGATTTATACCATTAAAAGACTTTTAAATTTATTTCTATCCAGAACTACCCATAATCGGAAGTACAATAAGTTCATTCACCCTTTTTCCTGAAAAACAGCCACTGCTCCTTGTCACCCCTTGGTTTGGTCCTGATAAGACAGTACACGCCTGATAGCCGCCGTCCATCCATCCTGAAGATTATCTTTCCTTTTTCATCATCCACTTCCAACGGCTCGAATGTGCCCCGGTCCCACATCTTTACAGTCCCGGCCCCGTAATGCCCTTTTGGAATTTCACCCTCGAAGTCGGCATATTCCAGGGAGTGGTCCTTGGTTGGTATGGCCAGCCTTTTCACACCCGGCCCGGTTGGTGGTTCCTTTGGCACTGCCCAGCTCCTGAGCACACCCCCAATCTGTAACCGCAGGTCCCAGTGTAACTTTTTGGAATTATGTTCCTGGATAACAAAGACACTTTCGCCTGACGATTTACCGGCAAGTACGGGTTCAGTTATCCCGGAAGAATTACGTTCATTCCTGTTTTGTTCAGGTTTCATTTCACTCCCATCCGCGGGCATAGATGTTGCAACATACATATACCATGTTCAGGTTTGCGGGCACTGCATACTGCACGGCCATGCAGTATGAGCCTGTATGACAAGTCGCTCCACTCCTCCTTCGGGGCCAGCTTCATTAGGTCCGCCTCGATCTTATCCGGGTCAGTATACCGGGTCAGCCCCAGCCTGAAGGACAGCCGCTTCACATGGGTATCTACTGCAATCCCTTCAGTAATGTTATAGGCGCTGGACAGTACGACATTTGCAGTCTTACGCCCCACACCTGGCAATGTAATCAGTTCTTCCATGGTATCAGGGACATTACCGCTGAAATTTTCAAGGATTTCAATACTACTGTTCTTGATATTCTTTGCTTTCTGTCTGTAAAAACCTGTAGACCTGATATCCTGTTCCAGTTCCTGCAGGTCAGCTTCAGCAAATTCATTAATCCCTTTGTATTTCCTGAAGAGTTCTTCAGTTACCATATTAACCCTAACATCAGTACACTGGGCCGAAAGGATAGTAGCTACAAGCATCTGGTGAGGTGTTTCATATCTGAGTGCAGTCCTTGAAATTGGATACTCATCCTTAAGCAGCCTGATCATCTCAAGCATCTGCCCGGCCGGTTTCATGAAAAAATAAAGGCGATATGAATAGATAATAGTTGTGATTCCAGATGTGGTTCCGGTTGTGATTCGCTTCGTTATTCTATCCCGGCAAGGTAGCGTTCTGCTGAGACCGCAGCCAGGGCACCATCACCAACTGCCGTAGCTACCTGGCGCAGTAATGTTGTCCGGCAATCACCTGCAGCAAATATACCTGGTACTGAAGTGGACAGGTCAGGACCGGTAATAAGAAAACCGTTCCCATCTTTGTCGGCTTCGACAAAATCCGTGCCAGGTTCCACACCCACATACATAAACACGCCCCCAACCTGTATCTCTTTGATCTCATCAGTTAGCTTGTTCTTGACTTTTACCTTTTCAACAGTATCCGTACCTTCGATCGACTGCAGGTTGGAGTTCCAGACAAACTCTATCTTCGGGTTCTTGAAAGCCCTTTCCTGATTGATCTTTTCGGCTCTCAGTTTATCCCTGCGGTGGATGACATATACCTTGTTGACCATTTTGGTAAGGAAGATGGCTTCAACAATAGCACTGTCGCCGCCGCCTACCAGCGCCACATCCTTGCCTGTAAAGAAAAAACCATCACACGTAGCGCAGGTAGATACGCCCCTGCCTGTGAATTCGTCTTCGCCGGGCACACCCAGTTTCTTTGGCCTGGTACCTGTGGCAACAATTACGGATCTGGCCTCTAACTCATCATCAGAGGTCACGACTGTCTTTACTTCGCCTCCGTCCTTGATCTGCCTGACATCGGCAAACTTTATTTCAAGGTCGAACTTCTTAGCATGTTCTTCCATATTTTCCATCAGTTCCATGCCGCTAACCTCGGGAAAACCCGGGTAGTTCTCAAGCATATGGGTCTTGATGATCTGCCCGCCCACTCCAACTTTCTCTATAAGCAGGGCATTCATCATTGCGCGTTTGGCATATATGCCTGCTGAAAGTCCGGCAGGACCGCCGCCGATTATGATTACATCATATACCATTGTTAACCATCCATTGTTATTTATCCTGGAATAATACTGAGTAGTCTATATTCCCTTTTCCATTCATTATACTTTTGTCAGGACTTTGCTGTCAAATCTTTTGGTGGTGAGGTTTATTTTACAGTTTCATTCTATGTGTTTGATTCGTAATTCACTTTATAGTCTGCTACATAAAGACAAGATGTCTTTTGGAATATCGATACCAATTAAGCAATAAAGCAGTATCTCCGAACGAGACCGTCACATTACATGTTGGTATTATCAAACTAACCGCAGACGAACGCCGATAAACGCGGATACGCTACCTGAAAATCTGTGTTCATCTGTGTTTATCTGTGGTTTAATTAAATTCACCAACACGAATTGTAACGGTCTCAAACAGTATCTCCGAACAATATGTCCATATGAGATAGCCCGCTCTATCCCAATACACAAATATTTGAAAAGATGTGGACATACTATCGATGGCTCCCTGATGATCCACCAACCTACACCTCCATGTTGCTGAGTCATGGAGGTGGCCACCTAATCATATATTCTTATATCGCGTTACACATTCTTCATACATATCTAACATGAACACTTTGAAACTTACCTCATCTTTGTACAATACAACCCATAGCAGTTGCAATACTTGTTCATAAGCAAAATAAAAAAACCTGATACTGACATCCTTTGATTTTGACATTATACATGCTTCATCCTGAACACGGAACCCGGTTTCAATTCTCCACCTCCGTTTATATGGTGCAATAATGTGATCAAGATTGATGGAAGATTGATTTGTGGCAAATGCCCAGTCATATAATTTGTCACTTCTTTTATCGAATATTTGTTTTAGAAGTGCAAGAGTTGTTTCCCCTCTAAGAACAGTTTTATCTATATCAAGTTTGAACTTGTGCTGGACAGTTTTCTTTTCATTTTTCTCCATTTCAGCAAGTTCCTTTCGAATTTTAGAATTTTTTGTAACAAAAATGAGATACGGATGCTTTGTTTTTGATAGCGT
>JAAXOC010000096.1 GCA_014237145.1 ANME-2 cluster archaeon | reverse complement strand
GAAAGGGTTATGAGATGCTTGAGCGGCATGAGGTTAAAGTCTCACGTACCGTTCTAAGATGAGGAGGAGCGGGTAACCGCTCCCTCCTTAATCGGCGGTAAAAATAAAACTAATTCCACCCCATGTTCGTGCTTCACTCTCCCACCGCTCCGCCTCTCTGCACCATACCCTGCCACCGCAGCCCGTCAGGGCCGCTGTGTGGCAGCCACCCTTGTAGATCGTGTGAGATTCGAACTGCATGGAACGTTATGTACCATCCTGTAATTGTTGATAAATAATATGTGCACACATGCCGTTGCACTAATTATTCAGTGCAAATTCTTTATCACTACGATTACCATTTTTTCCAGTTCAAACCGTTGATTCTGTTGAAATGCTTGACATTTCTTGTCAGAAACTCTTCGTTGTTTACTATCACAATACCTGCAATCAGAACATCAAGGATATTTACAGGATTGCCGGCATTCATTAGTTCAGCCTGGATTTTGGCAGATGTAAGTACAGCGGGCATTTCAAATCTAAGTATATCCATAGACCCCAGTAAAGAATTTACTTCTATGTGGGATTTATCGGGTTTTGAGGAACGGTCTGCCCCGTAATAGAGTTCGAAAGCATTGATGATGGTAGTTTTTGGGTTTTTGATCTTATCAGCATAAGCGGCTGCATCTGCATCACCTCTAAGAAGAGCTACCAGATAATCGGTATCCAGAATGGTCATAATTTTGTACGCTCTAAACGGGAAATATCAGTTCCACTGGACCTTATTTCAATGGCCGCCTTTTCAAATTTGTCGTCTTTCAATCTTCCGGCAAATTCTTTTAACGGCTTTTTTCTGACGATTTCTGCTATACGATTTATAAGGGCAGTAAAGCTTTCCCCCTCTTTTTTTAGCTGAACAAGGCTTTTGTAAGCTTCTTCTGAGATAGTTAATGTTTTATGAGCCATATGTTTAAGTGTATTTATTCGTGTATTTAAATATGCCTGTCATTTTTATGAGACTTTTTATTATATCCTGGAACGATTTATAACCACAGAGTGCACAGAGAGCACAGAGGAGACAATAACGCTCCGTGTTCTCTGTGTTCTCTGTGGTTGAACTTCTGTATCATGATCCATTTATCGTACTTGACCAGAATAAAATAAAAAGTCTCATTTTTATTCTTTACGTCTTCTATTGTTAATATTGAAATGCTGTTCAGCCCCCACCCCGTTCTCACACTTCTCCACTCACCTGCGCTGCCCTTCCTGCCTTCGACCTACCGCCCATCCCTGACACTGCGGACCGGGTGTGGGTGCTCATGCGCAGAGCGTGGGTCGAGAAGTGGTGTGCGGTGGGGGCTGCGCTATGGCGGTTAAAATATATAATTAATATACTATTGGACTGCACAGAACTCAAAAGACACAAAGTTAAGGTAACATTGTCGTTGCGGACTTTGCGCCTTTTGCAGTGAAACAGTGAGCGACAAGCTTCAATCTGCGTCTAATATTTTATTGACTGTTATACAGCAAACTATAATTCATATTGGCGTATGTGCTGTGTATCTACACAAATCTTCTGTTAAATTTACCAACTTATTTCTTGGCAGTCCCTGGTTCCACTCCTGCCAGGTCATAGCCTGTTAATCCTCTATTACATACTCGAATACAAGCTGCGCTGCAATAAAAAATACCAGATCGTAAACGACCAACAGCTTGATCTCGTCGATTGCAGAAAACAGGTCGCCGGTTGACAGCACTTTCTGGGTCGCCATGACGGAAGACATGATCAGCGGTATAATGATAGGAAACAGTATCACAGGAAGCAAGATCTCCCTTGTCCTCATATTGACTGTCAGGGCCGAGAACAATGTTCCTACCAGTATGAACCCGATCGTACCAAGCAGGATTATGACAATAAGACCGGCCAGCCCCTTTACATCACTAAAATTGAACAGGACAATGAACAGGGGTACAATAATGGCTTCGATCATGAACATTATGACCAGGTTGGACACGACCTTACCCAGGTAAATGGTGGAAGGGTCAACCGGACATAATTTCAGTCCATCAAGGCACCCCTCTTCCATCTCGCTTGCAAATGAACGGGACAGACCCAGCATTCCGGCAAAGGTAAAAGCTATCCACAATATACCGGGCGCTATATCTGCTACTTCGACATTGAACAGGATGTTGCTGAAAGAATAGTTGAATATGACGATCACAAGCAGCGAGAATATGACCATGCTGTTCAGCATCTGCTTGGTCCGAAACTCCATTAGCAGGTCCTTCCAGGCCAGGTAAAGGAAATCCTTCAATTGTCACACCTCCCTGACATAATGTTCATAGGTATGGCGGAACTGCTCCACGCCTTCCATCTTATCCTTAGCGGCTTCGTACACGATATTCCCGCCATGCAGGATGACAACCTTATCGGCAAGTGCCAGCCCACGCTCGATATCGTGGGATACCATGACCTGGGTCTTGTCTGATACATCAAGTTCTTTTAAGATAGAATCAAATGTAGCTGCTGCATGCTGGTCAAGCCCTGTGTAGGGTTCATCCAGGAACAGTATCTTCGGGTCATGCAGGATGGCCCGGGCAATGCTCAGGCGCTGTTTCATACCCCTGCTGAATGTACCTACCCTGTCATCCAGCCTGTACTGCAACCCAACTTCATTCACAAGTTCGTGTATCCTTGCCTCCAGCTTATCTCTGTGCATACCGTACATCCTACCAAAGAACAGCAAGTTCTCTTTTGCAGTCAGGTCCTGGTACAGGTAGGTCTCATGCGAGATAACACCGATAAGTCGCCTCACTTCCAGTGGTGATTTCTTAACATCGAGGTCATGTACAAGCACAGTCCCTGAAGTGGGGCTGACCAGGGTGGACATGATCTTGACCAGGGTGGTCTTGCCGGCACCGTTGGGACCGAATATGGTTAAAAAATCCCCTGTCTTGATATCCAGGTTGATATCACGAAGCACAGTATGGTTTCCGAAAGTCTTTGACAGATGCCTGATGGAAATAATGATTATCTGCTCCGTTACATATTTTAGAAATATACTAAACCGTGTCTGTTTTTTGTAATTTTTTGCCACAGAGAACACAGAGGTCACAGAGATGCCTTTTTCGCAGCTTTGAATCCTACCTCTGTGTTCTCTGTGACTTCTGTGGCTTTTATCTATAGTTCCGAATTACACATGCGGAGTAGTATAACTACTCTTTCCTGGTTTTTTTAAGTTCCGATTTGCAGCGGACTTGCAATCTTTTTAAGTGTGGCCACGGCAGACAGGGCGGCCAGATAGCTTGTTTTCGGGTTTTCCGGGGAAGGTACATTCTCGACCTGTGTAGTAAACCTGCCAAAGTCCCCTACTACTTCTATCTCATGTCGGTTCCTGTCACTGGCCGGGTCAACTATTATGCGTACCCTTGTTTTTTCCACACCGATACCTGCCAGGCTGATGGCAGCAGCCACATTGACATTTGCGGGGAAGGCTTTCACAGCATCATGGGCAGCACCCTCGAAAATTACCGTGGATTCCCTGAAACCCTCCAGGTCAATATTGTTTTCGACAACGTACGGTGCTCCGCTAAGAGCCCTGGGCGGTTTGGTCGAGGTGAGAGTAACAGATTCTATTCCAGCTATGGATGCGGATTTGATCCCGTCAATACCCACTACTGCTCCTGAAGGAAGGTATATCTTACAGTTATTTTCCAGTGCCAGGGACGACAGCCTGTCCATCAGGTCGGAATCGACCAGGGCGCCTACACTCATTATCATTACATCACACCCATTCTCAAGAGCAGTAACTGCTGCTATCGGCACAGCTTCGGGTGCTGCAGCTTCTACAACAAGGTCTACCATTTCTACCATCTTGCGGATCTTCACCATCCCTGGTTTACAGGACAGGCTGGCGCATAGAGTTTCCATTAGTTCTGTATGGTGTTCGTGTACGGCAACAAGCCGGGTACCTTCGATCTCAGTATCCAGGGCATGACAAATAAAGGACCCGATCGCACCACACCCTACAACTCCTACACGAAGCATATTAACACACCTGTTTAGTATTTATTAAAAATTATTCAGCACAGTCTGTACGATTTCTTTGAAATCATCTTTTAAAGAATAATGGTTGTGCTCTCTTGTCACATCAACACGAAGGATACCAAGACGGGTATTCATCAGGCCCACCATTGCAGAGACGCCACGATAGTTCAAGTCAAAGCCCTGCTGCATGAGGTTTTTATAGATGTCGTTCGTAGTATAGATTTTTCCGACAAGGAACATCTGCAGGACAGTCTTACGCAGATTGGTCTCATCCTTACGTAAATATTTAATTAGCCGTTCTTTGACTTGATTATTGGTATTATTCAGTATTACCACCATCAATATTAATCAGTAAAACCGGGATTCAATATGTTCACTTTAAGGTAAATAAAAGTTGGCGTTAAATAGTGAAATCTACAGCCGTATCTATAGGAATTCGTTCAACAACCAATCTGCCATATGTGGGGTAGCATTCTTCGTACCATGACTGGAACCGGTCTCCAATTTCCGGTGCAATCTCCTCCAGCACCCAACAAGCCAGTTCCACCCTGCCATCCAGCGGTTCAAAAAGCTGCCAGGGCACGTCCAGTCCGGTCAGCATCTCTATGATCCCGTCCACATTTCCTTGTATCACCCCATAGAATAATGTACCGTCCGGGTTCACTTCATCAAATTCACGGCCCAGTATCCGGGCAGTTCGTAGCAGCCTCTTGCGCAACTGGACAGCGTCCTTGAAGCGGGATGAACAGAAATGTGCCTTTGACCCCGGGTCCTGCTGGATAATACTATACGCCACATCCCTGCTCCCGGCCGCACGACAGCTTTCATCATCCATAGCAGAATAACCCCGGGCTTTCAGTGCTTCTGCATTGGTCTCTGAGAACTCCAGCTCATTCAGATTGATGAATACATCACAATCCATGGCAAAATCTGCAACCTGCTCTGAACCTGGCAGGGAAGGTATCTCAAAACCTGCATCTATACCCAGTCCCTTTGCAATTCCAAGCGACCTGGCGAACCCTGACCCTGGCAAATGGTCCCAGATTTCCGGTTGCGGATGGAATCGTATCTCATCGAGTCCTGCCACTTTAAGCTCTTTTAGAATTTCTCTATCAGGGGACAGGGCAGTATAAAGGTGGATGTGATGCTCCCTGCCAAAGCTGGTTTTCAGGAGCCTGATATAACCAAGTACCCTGTCCGGCACCAGCAGTGGTTCACCCCCGGTTATCCCGGTGCCCAGGGCATTCATGCTGCGGGCTTCGTCCAGGATTTCATTATCTGACGATACCGGGCGCTCGTTAGCGAATGTTACATCCTTGCGCATCCGTTTTTCAGAGACCGGGCAGTAGAAACAGCTCTTGCGGCATAATCCGGTCACGAAGAGTACCATTTTGGCGCCTTCGTAGCAGAGCTGGCAGCCGTGTGGAAGATGGGTGTAGAATGAATCGGATCCGTTTTCATGTTCCATGATAGGAGGAATATATGTTCTGCTGAACATTAAATTTAGGGCAACTAACTGGAGATTTTTTATTACATTAAACCGTGTCTTACCGTTCATTGGCTTGATATTGCAAACTCCTACCCTTGTAAGGAGAGCATAATGGCCCTCCCGAGTTCCCATAGTTTCCGTTTGATACCACGCTACGGTCTTAGACCTCGTTGGATTCACATCATCTTTCCATGTCCCAGATCTCACTAAATACTACCACTATAAAGGCCATTTATTTTTCTGAACACTACCAACTATGGCGTCGATCTAGCATCTGTGTCAATAAAATTAGACAGCCACCTGCTAATATCTGTCTCGGGGACTTTATTAAACTCATCCTCAACAAGTGCAACAAAATCCTGAAGGATCTCAGGTCTTTTCACATCAGATTTAACTAAAGGATGTTGTGGAATTTTTCTTATCAATTGCCTTGCTTCCTGAAGTTCTTCATCTGTACCACATTACACAGATTATATATTTCAACAGCCATGGCCGCTATCGGCAGCATTAACCAACCCCAGAGACCGCTGCCCGCATATAGAGCAACGAGATGCAGGCTATGGGGTCGAGCAGGAGGGGCGGCAGGGTGAGTGCTGACGGCAGCGCAGGCAGATGTTTGCAGAGGGTGGCGAGGTAGTGAATAAATGGGGGCTGGGGTGGCAATATTTTAGGATACGGATTTACACGGATTTGAACTTGTGAGGGAAGCAATCATGGGTTAGCACGCGGTTGGCACATTGCAAAACCTGGTTGCTGTCGGTGGGATGATTGAAGAAACTAACAGGAGCTGTAATCAGTTTAAGATGAACCGCCGAGTGCTCAGAGAAAAGTAAATACGCTCTACGAACCTCTGCTGTTTATTCGATTATTTCAACAGCTGCAGAGGTGCCCCAATATGTCCACCACTGCCCGAGGCCGCAGCTCGCATACAGAGCATCCAGGCGCTATCTATCGTAGTGTTTGACTGAGGCGGGCGCGGTTCTGTAAATATTTCGTTTATCTTTTCATGCAGCTTCTGCATAACACGGCGATGGAACCGATGGATATACCCGGTAAACATGCCTAAATACTTCATTAGATATTGTTTTTAGATCATCCTATGTGTAACTCTCCACAGGCAACCCCGTTTTGTCGCTCCAAAGGAAATCCCAAATGGTCACCCGCACAGCGTCGGTGACTGTGATCTGGCGCACTGCGTCATCGTAGGCCTTATCGGGCAGGTGCGGGTTCAGTTCGATGAGCTTCTCACGCAGGATGCGTGTCAGCACTACCTCACGGTCGGATGCACGACCCAGCAGGCTGTCCGGTCTGAAGTCCTCGTTGTTGTAGGCGTAGACTGAGTCCCAGCCGAGCTACTGCTCCAGGTATTCGGCGGTGGTCTGCTGGATAAGGGTGTCTTAGGTGTAGGGGACGGGATTCATGACGATCCACCTTCCAACTCCTTAAGTAAAGCCTTGCCTTTTTCGGTCAGTCGATACTTCTGCAGGCGACTCTTTGGCTTATCTGGAATGGTCATCTCAATCAGGCCCACTTCAAGTGCCGGCGTAAGATGACGATCCCTGAAGTTTGTCTGTCCCTTGAGATTGAGCGCTTCCTGCAGTTCGGCTCTCATCATGGAGCCGCTGGTGAGGACATGTAGTAGTTGCTTGACTTCACTTGTGACTTCACCCGTGACTTCACCCGTGACTTCACCCGTGACCTGGTCTTCAACTTGTTCGATCGGCCGCCTGAACGTGGTTGTCACCCAGTTCTCCGAGACCTCAATCACTGGCTCAGCCACTCCATAATCGCGACACATCTCACGGATTCGTTTGATGCCACTGCCTACCTGTTCCACCATCCCCATACGATAGAACATTCCAAACAGCAATGGATTGCGCGGCACACTTTTCACTCCCAAATCCTCCTCGCGCATCCCAGCGGGCAGGCCGCCCGGCGTCACAATCTCAAGACGGTCGTAGAAGACGTACACCTGCACATTGGCGGTTGAGCGATAGTCACGGTGTGCAATGGCATTGACCAGGGCTTCCCGGAGGGCATCTGCTGGCAACTCCAGCCGTTCGTCCCGGCCTCTCGCATGAGGGATTAGAGCAGTATTCAACTTGGCCTGCAAGTAGGCCATGCAGTCTTCGTAGATTGAATAGAGATCGCCAGCAAAATCCTTGCGGTCTAGGATGTAGGTTTTGGTCGTTCCCCTAAACATCGCACAGGTTACATGCGCCTGCAAGGTATAGCAGGTGATGTCATCACACAGCAGCCAGGCACCGGCATGGGTCATCTTGCTGTCTTTGGTCAGATGCAGGTTATCCAATGCAGGACGAGTCTCCAGCCCATCCGGAAGACGGGCGTGCTGAATAAAACGGCTCCAGATCTCAGGGGTCAGGTCACGTTCCAGATCATAATTGGTACAGGGTGTTTCATCAAAATGAATCAACCCTTCCTTGAAGAAAAACTCGCGGATTTCATTGCGGGCCATCTGCTGCGAGGTCGCACCTTCGCGAATGAAAAACTTGCCGCTAAAGGAATAGGGCTTGCTGTGTTGTTCAGGTATAGTGATGCAAAGTACTTCGCCAATGTTCTCTACATCAACCGCGATGGGGGGTTCGGCAGAACGGGCGATGGACTGGACCTGAGACTTAAGTTTATTGTGCTTGCCAACCCCGACAATCTCACCATCATCATCCACCCCAATCAGGATGATACCACCTGTTGCATTGGCAAAAGCGCATATCTCCCGCCCGAGGCTGGAAGTAACCGTACGTTTGAACTCAGTGGTGAAGCCTTCGCCGAGGGCGATGAGGTTGGAAAGCGTGTGTTCGTTCATACTGTCACCACCCCGTTCATCAAGCGCGGTAGGCGGTCCTGTCCGAAGTCCTCGTTGTTGGAGGCATAGACCGATTCCCAGCCGAGCTGTGAATCCAGATACTCGACCATGGTTTGCTGAACGAGGGTGTCTTCGGTGTAATTGCTAGTGCTCATGATTCGTTGTTTTTCAGTGTCGTCTTAATAATCATAGTAACGTACATTTTCTCAATCATGCTTTTGTCTTTCTCCCGTTACATCAGGAAATGCCATGCCTTTCGAAAACCTGACTCAACCGAACAAAACGCGCATCCTCGGCCAATGTCTGGTCGGCTTTTTCAATATCATCCAGGCACTGCTTAAGTTCTTGTGGCAACAACTGTGCATCATTACCAACAACAGTATCCAGAAACACCAGAGCATCTGATGAAAATTGATTGCACAATTTCGCTTCGTTCAGGAGATGAATAAGATAAAATGGATGTTCAACTGGCTGTAGCCAGTGCTGTAACTTCTCCAACGCCTCTGGAAAGGCTTCCTGTGCAGCCACGCAGAGCTGGCCGAAAAGCTCCGATATCGTGGGTGTCATCACAACAATGGTTTTGGGCCAAACCAAATTAAAGTACGGAAGAACACGATTACGCCAATATTCCCCACGTTGTTCACCAGCGCCATCAAGAGCACGGATAACTGCCTGCACCGCACTTTGCAAGCCCTCCACAGGTAATTTACACGTCGCCTCCGCCAATTCTTTGGTTGTGAATGTGTCGCCCGGGTCTAAGGCTGCAAAGGTCAAAAATGCCGCATACTGCTCGGCGTGCTTACCGAGTTCCTCATAGTGTGTCGCTGTTTCTAACAACGGCTGTTTGATGGCTGACTGCAGCGGTAGGTAGAGGCGAGGTGACCACAAAAAGCCATCCCAGACCGCACGTGCCTCAACCTCAGATAGTTGCCAGTCGAACAAGGGCAGTAGACACTCTCTCACCCACTTCTCATCCACTCGGAACAGCGCAATCGCGTGGGCTGCGAGCAAAACGCGGCCGTGGCGGAACTTCTCAACTCCCGTATCGCAAAGTTTAGTGAATAGAGGTTTGACCTCGTCTCTCAGACCTTCTGTGTCTTTCGGCTTCTGTTGATACCACCAGTGTAGTAACGCCTTCGTCACGAGTCCGACGGGATGGTTGATTGCACTAGACACAGGGTCATAATCCTTATGCACCCCATTTTGGAGTTCCAATTCCAGAATACGACGAATGAGAGCGAAAAACAGCTCCTCACGACCCTTGAAGATTCTGGCTTGTGCTTGCAGCCACCAGCCGAGACTATGTGAAAGTGCTTGAATTACATCATCGGGTGCTTTGGAAATTACTTGCGCCATGCTCCAAGAGTGTTCGATCAATTTATCCTCTGCCCAAACTTGTAGTGCTTCGCGCCAGCGTTCGATGGGCCACTCCTTATCCTGAGCCAAAGCAGACAAGGCGCCAGAGGTAGTCGAAAAGTCGTCACGACAGCGCTGAAGCCAGTCGTCTTCCTGCCTCTGATCTGATCTGGCGGGTTGTTTGAGCCACTCCATCAATTCGATTTGGTGGCGTGGTGTGGGGACAAAATTGCGCCACCTATCATCTTCGCTTATCCAAATCGGAAACTCATCACTTTCGTCTTCAGCCAACTTCCAACCTGGATATTGTAGTGTCAGATCAGCCAGTTTTGTACTGGCATCGTGGCCGAGTACTGCCCCTGAAGCACTCGCTTTTGCCAGTCGCAACCAGATATCTTGATCCACGATGCGTGCACACTCTTGTGGATCAAGGTCATCCATAAACATCTCATGCGGTGGCCCCTCCAAAATGGCTTGCTCCAATTCAGTTATCCCCAATGCATCCAACTTTGGCGTTAGTGACACCAACAGGCGTATTGCTTCGCGCTTGGTTATAATTGACCACAGCCACTTGTGATTATCGGCCAGCAGCCAGCTGAGCGCATGAGGAGGAGGAATTACATCGCTCTGTGTCGCAGCAAAAAAGGCCAGCCGTTTGAATAGCGGATAAGGCACCTGCCACCAGCCTTCTGCGGCATGCCGTGCCTGTGCTGGATTGGTCTGCACCGTAGCCAACCAAGCATCGCGTGTGAGTTCGATCAATGCCGTCCAGTCGGGAAAACCTATGTTCTGTTCGTGCTCGCTGATTGAAGGCTGATCGAGATAGGACAAATCGCTCTTGTCTTCTGCGCCGCTTAATTCCCGCATCAGATCGAGCGCATCACGCAGTAGAACGGTGACGTCCTGCAACAAATCTGGTAGTGCCGCCTGCCAACCCGGCTTGTTCGCCTGATCGCGCAACATGGAATGAACATGATCGCTGGACAGTACGATATCCCATTCTACAAGATCTTTAATGGACTTCGCCTCGTGCAGGTCGGTTATTTCTTCGTCCCAACGGAATGGTTCACGAAGAATCACATATGGCCTCAAAAACTCACGTAGTTCCATACACAAGGTCGGCGTGAGGCCGTCCTGCTCAAAGCGGCGTAACCAATCGTAGAGATCTAAATTGATTTGAGGTGACTTCACACACCCGGACAACAGCAGCCTCCAGAGGATACGCATTAATCGGCTTGGTATGGCTCTGGGAGCAGCAGCGCGGATACGTTCGAGTTCAGTCTGATTGTCATCGTGTACCAGCTTATCAAGGTATTCAATTCGACTCCGGACCATAGATGCGAATCGCTTATGCAACTGGCCGCCTTGATTGGACAACCAAAGTATTAGTTTAGGGTCATCGAGATGCCGCGTGAGCCAATGTGCCAATTGGAACATGAGTTCGTCCCAATAGCTTACCTGGGCACCCATGTCAACAATGCACATCAAGGGCGCATGTGTATACGGTGCTGGACGGCTAATGACGCTAAAAATCAGATTTTCATCTTTTTCGCTTTTGGGAACCACCCCGAAGCACGCCAAGTCGTCATGACTAAACTGGGCTTTAGTCAGCGGTTCGAGCCATTCTAATGGGGGAACGGGATTTAGGTCGGCAAAGTGTTTGGCTGCCAGCCAGTCTGTCAATGCCCACAGCACGCGACCGACGGCAAAGTCTGACCGCGACGATGTCAACGGCGGCGTACTCGCATGCTTCGTTATAATCATTTTCTTGCCACTCACACCATCGCGATACGTGTCAGCCCACTCTTTGAGGGTGAGATGAAGCGCTGAGTGATTTTGTGTATCCGTAGGCACTTCGTATAGCAGCGGAATGGCACCTTTAGTTTCCCATTCGATCTGCGCCTGGTCCCGTTCGCCATCGCGGAAGTTTGCGAAGGCATAGGCTTCAGGTCGAGTTTCACCAAGTAACTCATCGGCGGCGAGCGCATCCATCATGTAGCGCAATACCGGGTCGTTGATGCCATAACCGACGAAGCAAACCGTGTAATTTCGGAACAACTCGCTGACAAAACGAGCCGCCCAACGCTCAGTGAGGTATGCCAGACCAAAATCGCTACTGGTCAAAACCAAGCGATTGAGCGCAGTTTCGTCGGCCGAAGTAGGTAATAAACCGTGCAGATGCACCACACCACGCCAACGGGTCGGTTTTGGAATGGGCAGGAGAGGAGCATCAAAGCTCGGAATCTCAGGCTTATGCCGTGTTATTATGGACTTGAAAATGCGGTCAAAGTTGGTGGTAACTAGCCTGGTCTTGCCCTTGTGATCAATAGCCAGTTGCAGCAGTGCCTGGTGGGTCGTTGTAGCGCCTTTTTTGCGCCACTTGGGCTTGAGAACGTTTGCCAACGCCTTTCTGACCTTAAAGCGATGACCGGGGTAGCGGCGTTCCAACTGATCCAGCATCGCATCGTACTGTTTATTATCATAAGCCTGCTTCTCGATTGGGTACTGCGTCCACGTCGTATCCAACTCCCTATATACCCGATCCATCAAACCGCAAAAATCCGGCAGATCTGCCGGGTATGAAATGCCAGCGCCGCAGAAAAATACAACACGGCCATCTTCGTGTGCCCGCAATAGACTCTCTGGGATATCGGGTCCGTTGGTTACAAAGGCTGGCATCAGACTGCCTCCAAAAGCATGCTTGCCCGTATCGTCGCCATAAAAACCAACATGGCTACATAGATGTTAACGCACCCAACGCTCCGTTCACTCAAACCCTCGTCAAGACCGACAGCGGCTTGAGAGTATCTGGTTGAGGTTACAGTACGTTTATGCTTTACAGTAAACCATTCGCACAAAGCAATGAGTTTGACGAAAACAATTAAGCTCAAACGACAACCTCCCCATTCATCAAGCGCGGCAGGAGGAGGTTGCGGGCTTGGGTGAGTGACTCATTATATTTCGCCAGCTCGTCGGGGTTGAGCGTCCGCAAGAGCTGGCCGAGTACATCGTCATCCAGTTCCTGATATTCGCTCTTGGGAAGGACACCACGCAGGTTGTCGTAGTCGCCTTCTATAGACTCCATTGCTTCAATGATCGCCTTGGAGCGGTCTTCGCTGCCGGGCAGGGCCACGAGATGGTCGAACTGCGCCCTGGGTTGAAGGAAAATAGCGCCCTGCCCGGAGAAATCCTTCTTGGTCAGCGCTCGCGTCTTGACGCCGCGGGTGGGAAGGTTAGCCTCGATACCACCCTTCACCGCAAGATGGCAGCTGTAGGCGTGCCTGAGAAACACCAGCCCCATCACGGGTAGGAAGTACTCGTTGCTGGCGTAGTTGGAGTTAGCCCGCATTGTGTCCACCACACCCCAGAGGCGCTTTTCAATAGCTTCGATGTATTCAAGCTGGGTCAATAAGTGATTCTCCTTCTTTTATCTGTAAACTATCCAATGGGTTTTTAAACTTACCTACATTCTTGGTACAGATATGTGTATATATTTCTGTTATCTTTGAACTTTTGTGCTCAGGCAACTCCTGGATATACTGCATGTCTGTACCACTTTCCAGTAGATATGTGGCAAAACTATGTCTAAGAGAGTAAAACGTGGCATTCGATTCCTCCTGGAACTATGTTAAGTGAATATCAAAATTTAAAATCGTTCCAGTCACTTTCAGTACTTTAGGATAGCTACCCAAAATAGTCATCCACTAAAAACTTATACCCTTCCACTATTCATTGGAGTCCGGCAGCACCTGTCTAATGTGTGTCATGTATAATTAACCCAAATTCGATTCTACGTTAAGTATACTCATCATATATTCGATAGATCTTTGGTATTCAAATACCGCACCACCGGGCATGCTTTCAAACACAGCCCACAATGCGTACAGTTCTCATTCACCATAGCCCACCCATCCTTAACCTTCACACCCCGCACCTTGCACTTACCCACACACAGCCCGCAGCCCGTACACTCCAGCGCCCGCCGGATCGAAGATTCGGCCCCCCTCATCAACCGCCTGGCTCTGGCATCAGTATCGCTCCTGGCAGTCACAGTGCCAGATGCGAACACCTGCACATTATCCTCACCCTGGCTGGATGTGATCACACCATCCATGGAATGCACCTCACCCAGCACTCTCATCATACCCGAACCCTCGATTGCCTCAAGGTTCAGGGGCACACCAAAACTACCCTCAGCCGAAACCCCGCCAGCCTTACATGGCCTGTACCCAGACACCATTGAGAACTCCATCTCCCCGCCGAACCCTTCAGGTACCAGGTTGATGCCCAGCCTCTCTGCCATTTTACGCTGCACTTTCGGAGGATTTTGCCAGCGCCACAGCCCGTAATCTACCCAGCCCTTCCCGTAGCCGAACTTCTCTGCATGGGAGTGCAGCTTCTCCTCGAACCTGGCCCACATTTCAGGATGAATATCCTTAATACGCGACATCTCAGCCATGCTTCCCGAGGGACACAGCCAGCAGCCGATGCGGTCGAACCCCTGTTCATACAACGGATTGTACGGCGCCCCTTTCCAGAAGAGGTACAGCCAGATATGCAGCGCAGTCCAGTTCTGGATCGGCGAGGCCGCTATCTGGTTACCTATCCAGGGATTCTTCCATATCTTATCACTCCTGGCCCGGCCCTCGCTTTCGTACTTGCGCTGACCGATAAATGTCAGGCAGCCTTCTGGGAAGTTCTCTTCAATGAGCGTGGAGATCGGGCCCAGTTTACAGGTCTTGCAGCACCATCTCGCCTCAACCGTGGGTGGTCCGAAAGTATCGATTGAGTCCCAGAACACGTCCCCTGCATAAAAGGTTTTCACAGTCAGGCCGTAATGCCTGCCAACCTCTTTTACATTCTCCAGTGTCTCTGGGAACTCCAGTCCGGTATCAGCGAACAAGACATTGAAGCCATCCAGGCAGTCCATTACCAGCAGCAAGGTGACCAGGCTGTCCTTGCCCCCCGAGTATGATACACTTACAGGTCGGTTTGTGGATTGGGACACGTTCCTGATAAACGCATGGGCTTTAGCTTCAAAATCTTTTAGGATATTAAGATTAGCAGTAACTACATCATCCCATGAATGGGGGACGGGTGCTGCAACTGTTTCAACAATCCCGCTCCACCTGGTCTTGACAGCCACGCCCCTTTTGGCTTCCACCATTTCCCTACCGTTCATCTTAGCCCTGCCGGCAGACACAGGTATGCCATCAGGCGATACCACTATCACCTCAGCGCCCGGGATGATCCCAGGGTCGGCATCGATAACGCCGGGTGCCAGCGTGCTGGCACCTTTTTCTATGAACGGTACTGCCGATTCGTCGATCACCACCCAGTTGCTGCGCCCCTCCATTTTAGTGAATATCCTGGCTGCCCCTTCCATCCTGGGCAGCAGTACCCACTTACCTGACTCCACATCGAACCTGATATTGGCAAGGGGCACTCCACTGGCTATGATCTCTTCCATCCTGTCGTCCGATGGCACTTTATTCATGATGGCGATAGTCCCGTCAGGTATCAAGGGACTGCCGAACTGCGTTATAGCAGTAGCATTGATAAGGTTAATATCATGGGGGAATGTGGGCCTGATATCACCGGGCGGTGTAACCCTGACCTTACCAGCAGGTGAGCCGCATGCACATATGGGCTCCAGTACCGGTAGATCGCATTGGGGGCACCAGTGCAGCACCATTTTTCCCAGGTATATCTTTGTCATGGGGCATCATATGATAGAGAAGTATAGAAATATTGTGCCGGATAATATACTGATATTGACTGTATACTGATAAAGACCGTAAAATGATATAGACTGGTCAATTCCCAGGCGTGGACATGAAATATAAAAAGATAATTAAAGTACAGGCCTTAGCGCTGTCATTGAATCTGGTTGTAGCATTTGCAAAGCTGGTATACGGTCACCTGACCGGTTCTATCAGCATGAAGGCTGACGGTTTCCATTCCTTAATGGACGGTGCATCGACCACGGTGGGAATGCTGGGTATCTGGGTGGCGTCCCGTCCGCCCGATGAATCCCACCCCTACGGGCACCGCAAACATGAGCAGTTCGCCTCGCTGTTCATAGCCGGCCTGCTGCTCATCACAGGGTTCGAAGTGGCCAGGGGTGCCATTCAAACCATATATGAACCTTCTATCCCCAGGGTCACCTCATTGAGTTTTGCCATCATGCTGGGTACCATGGCCGTTAACCTTTTTGTCACCATACTTGAAAGCCGGAAGGGCAGGGAATATAACAGCCAGATACTGGTTGCCGATTCCCTCCACACCAGGAGTGATATCTTCGTATCTATTGGCGTTATCTGCAGTCTGATAGCAGTTAAGGCAGGCTACCCTATGATCGATGTAGTTGCAGGTATCGTAATCGCATTGGTCATTGCCAAGGCCGGGCTGGATGTGGTGAGGGAAGTATCCTTCACTCTGCTGGACACATCGGTCCTGGATACTGATATGCTGTGTGGGATTGCACTGGAAATAAAGGGGGTTGAGGACTGCCACCATATCAGGACCAGGGGTACAGCCGATAATGTCTATGTGGACCTGCACGTGCATGTAAGGGCAGATATGCATATGGATGAGGCGCACTGCTTAGCCCATGCAGTTGAGAACCGCATCAAGGAGAGGGTGGAAGGTGTAAAGGATGTGGTTGTGCATCTTGAGCCTGAAATTATTTCAGGAAAAGATTAAACTGGAAGGAGACAGTGAATGATATATATCCCATCTTTAACAAGTCAGTTTTTTCATTCGTTTGTCAGCTTCATCAACAAGATCTCTTAGATCATTTAAGTAGTTGGCAAACTCTTTGATCTGAGCATAGTCATACAGATCCCAGTTGGTTTCGGGAAACTCACAAGTATTGTATTCGAATATCCTGGATGATATCCCATATCGTAAGCTCATACGTGGGGTATTTGTCATTCAGGATAAGTATGAAAAGCGGATTATAGATTTTTTAGAACGATTTTCTGCCGAGTATTATGTCCGTGTGGTGGAGCTTACTGAAGAAGACTGCGAAATTATGGGACTGCAGATTGAGTAATTTTGTCCCAAGGCCGGATATTCCCAGTCCCTGCAACATTCTACACTATTATTAGTTGCAGTAGAAATGAAGGGGTAAACTCTAACAGATAGTATCTTACCAAACTACCAGGCAAAGTCTCACAGCACACCCTTGGTACTGGGCACATCGTCCCCAACCACAGCTGCAGCCCGCTTCAGCGCCACCGCAAAAGCCTTGAACAGCACCTCGATCTTGTGGTGGTCGTTCTCACCTTCCACCTTCATATGCACATTAATACCCGCATTGCTGACCAAAGACTCAAAAAAATGCCTGGTCATCTGGGTGCCGAAATCGCCCACCTTCGGGCTCATGAACCGTGCATCAAAAGCAAGATAACTCCTACCCCCCAGGTCCAGCGCTACCTCTGCCAGCGCCTCATCCATGGGTATCCTCGCTTCCCCGAACCTTACTATCCCCTTTTTGTCACCCAGTGCTTTTTCAAGGGTTTTTCCCAGCACAATACCCACATCCTCTATAGTATGGTGCTCATCCACATGCACATCCCCAGTGGCATTTATAGTGAGGTCAAGTCCACCATGCCTGGTCAGTGAAGTCAGCATATGATCAAAAAAAGCGATACCAGTATCTATATCGGCAGACCCGCTGCCGTCCAGGTTAAGTTTCATTCCAATTTCAGTCTCCCTGGTCTTACGTTTCTGTTTTGCAATTCTCATATCCCTACGTCCTGGTTTTTTCACTGCATAAAGTATGATTTGTATGATTTCCTGCATCTTTCAATAATTATAGTCAAGAACCTAATATTCGATAGATGACTTCGATAGAAGTTATCGATAGATGACTTCAATAAAAATCATCGATGCTAATGTCTCAACACTTAAATCTTCAGCTAATTGTAATTTTACCACTGAGAACACAGAGAAAACGTACTATTATACCTTTCGGTTTGTTCAGCACGAGGCAGGGCCGCTCCCTCCCCAAATGCCCGAAATATACATGTTGTTGTTCTGGATTCCATGTCATCCCCTGCCAACGTGACTAAAATCAACCGCTCATAAAGCTGTCGCCCCTCTAGGGTTCGCTTCGCTCGACAGCATTATGGCAGTTGATTTCTTAACGTCACATACATATTTATTTATATGTCCAAAACGTACTTATTCGTGTATTAAAAGGATGAGAGGGTAACAGGTTTTCTCACGGGAACGCATCCCAAACAAAATACTTGTTATCCCTCTCGGCCTACTTTTCGAGTAGGCTACAAGATACTTTTATGTTGCTCTTGCAATAAGGTGTATATATGAACAATAATACTCTGTGTTCTATGTGTTTAATCTTCTTTGCCAGGATCCATTTATCCCACTTGATCAGAATAAATTAAAAAGTCTCATAATACTGATAGGTAGTATTTTATGAGGATTCAAAAAATATCCTTTTTTGGGAATGCAAATGACAGAACATGATAACCGGTATTGACGTACTTACCGTCCTACTGGATAAATCCGGCTTCGTGGATTGGAACATCAATGACAGAACCGACCACTTTGCCGTAATATCAAAATCAGGTTATACAAAAAAAGCAGAAGAGTTAGCCATGTAGAACAACTTCATACTTTATTGTCAAGTCAAGCGTAAAGTGTCGCACTGATTTATTTAAATCCGCCTACGCCATATAAAATAGGGCAGATGGTCGCTATACGTTTCATGGTTGACTTGACACTATGCTACAATACCTTAAAAGAACCCTTTCTCACCCGTGATAATACGTTGGCTCTTCAGGCTTCTTCTGCTTACCCTGAAAATTAATAGCAGGCAGCGGCACAGCAGGCGGCAACCCCAGCGTCTTGGATATAGTCAGCGCCATAGGTGCCAGGTTACTCACCATAGTATTAGCTACTTCGTTTTGCACCGCAGGTGGCGCAGACCCGGCAGTCCACTGTTTATGCAGTGCTTCCAGATCAGCATCCTGGAAATAATCCGTAGAACCTTCAAACCTGATATAGCCAATATTTGGGTTCAGGTAATTGATAGACAGGGCATACTCCAGCCTGATTACCTGTTTTTCTCCAAAAGGAGTATTCTGTACCACAAGTGTGGGATTCCTTATATTAATATCAAAATTAATGTTAATGCTTTTTTGATGCTTTGCACCTTCGGGACCTATAAACGACTTTGATTCGATATTTTTAACCTGAAAACCAATAATCATCTGATTCACCATATCACATAAAGAGTATAAGAATTATAAAATCTTGGGTTTGCACCCAAGGATAAAAACTAAAGGGTATGAATACCCCCGTAAAAATCCCTGTGGAAAAAAGATTAATTTACTATGAAGTCAGCACAATCTCAATACTTATATCTTTCGGGACCTGTAACCGCATAAGCTGTCTCAATGCCCGCTCGTCTGCATCCAGGTCAATAAGCCGTTTATGTACACGCATCTCCCAGTGGTCCCATGTAGCTGTCCCCTCACCATCAGGACTCTTTAAGGATGGTACCACCAGTTTCTTTGTAGGCATTGGTATGGGGCCTGAAATATTGACCCCGGTCTTCTCTGCTATACTCTTCACTTGATTGCACAGGGTGTCAAGTGTTGAAGTACTTGTCCCTGATAATCGTATCCTTGCTTTTTGTACCATTAAAAAAAACTCCAAAAAAAAGAGGAGAGTGAGGCTTATGGCCTCGCCTTAATACTGATGACCATTCCAGCGGCCACAGTCTGACCCATATCACGAATAGCAAAGCGTCCCATCTGCGGGATCTCTTTCACATTCTCTATAACAAGGGGCCTGGTAGGTCTCACAGTCACGATTGCCGCATCGCCCGCCTTAATGAAAGTCGGGTTCTCTTCCTTCATCTCACCAGTCTTTGGATCAAGTTTCTTGTCCAGTGACATAAGTGTACAGGCTGTCTGGGCTGTATGACAGTGGAACACAGGTGTATATCCTGCTGAAATAGCTGACGGGTGCTGAAGCACCACGATCTGTGCAGTAAACTCTTCTGCTACTGTTGGTGGTTTGCTTGAGTGTCCACACACATCGCCTCTTCTGACATCGTTCTTTCCGATACCCCTGACGTTCCATCCGATATTATCACCGGGAACTGCCTCGGGTTGCTCTTCATGATGCATCTCAATGGACTTGACCTCACCTGTAGCACCACTTGGCTGGAAGATAACATCTTCACCTTTTTTCATGATACCGGTCTCAACACGTCCTACAGGTACAGTACCTATACCGCTGATGGTATATGCGTCCTGTACAGGAATACGCAGCGGCAGTTTGGTGGGCTTTTCAGGTTCCTTGAGTTCATCAAGTGCTTCCAGGATTGACGGACCATTATACCATTTAGTATTTTCGCTCCTTTTGGCAATGTTATCGCCCTTAAAAGCCGATGTGGGGATAAAATTCATTTCAGCAGGCTTGAATCCTACAATCTTCAGCAGTGCACTGACATCTTCCTTTGCCTTGTTATATTTAGCCTCATCATAGTTGATCTCGTCCATCTTATTGATCGCAATGATGAGCTGGTTGATACCCAGTGTCCTGGACAGGAACACATGTTCCTTTGTCTGTGCCTGTACACTGTCCTTACCTGATACCACCAGGATAGCGGCATCTGCCTGGGATGCGCCTGTTATCATGTTCTTAACAAAGTCACGGTGACCGGGACAGTCTACCACTGTAAAATAATACTTATCAGTATCAAACCGCTGGTGTGCGATATCGATGGTGATACCCCTTTCCCGCTCCTCTTTGAGTGAGTCCATGACCCATGCAAAAGCGAAGGATTCCTTTCCTTTTGCCTTTGCTTCTTCCTTATACTTCTCAATAACATGCGCCTCTACGGCCCCTGTATCATACATCAATCGACCCACAAGGGTTGATTTACCATGGTCGATATGACCGATAACAGCCAGGTTCATATGTGGTTTCTCTGCCATACTTAATCCTCCAATCTTTATTTTATTATTGTAGATTTAATGTCTTTATAGATTTTACTGCTTTTAAACTTTGTGTCAATTGCAGCTTGATTCCATTTGCTTTTCAATGCCCAGTTACTGACCTACAAAATCACTGGCTTTTGGTACTTCAGATTTCAATCCCTTTCGCTGGCGTATCTCTAACACTATTTCTTTCAGCAGGCTTGCCGGTAATGTCTCGAATCCTGCGAACTCGGTACTCCACATGGCACGACCCTCAGTGGCAGACCTGATATCGCCTGCAAACCCAAAGAGTTCAGCCACCGGAGCCTTGCTCTCGATGATGGTCATGTCCCCTTCCTGGGACATATTAATAATAATACCCCTTCGCCCCTGAATCTCTGAAGTGGCCCCACCCATATTATTCTGTGGAGTCTGGATGTATACCTTCTGGTATGGCTCCAGTAATGTATCATCAGCCATGAGCATAGCAGCCTGTATAGCCTGCCTTGACGCAGGTATAACCTGGGCCGGACCCCTGTGTACCGCATCCTCGTGCAGCTTTGCATCTACGAGCGTGACCCTAATTGCCTGACATGGTTCCCTTGTGAGCGGGCCGGCTTTCATAACCTCTTCAAACCCATCGATGATCAGTTCCATGGTCTCGTTCAGGTACTGTATACCCTTGGTCATATTGATTAAGATATTTGATTCATATATATGGGTAACACCTTTTGATTCATCCTTTTTAAGCCCGGCCTCCATGAACTTCTCACGTCGCTCCAGTTCTGGCATACGCATGGATACCTCACCGGATTTAATAAGGTCCACGATATTGCTATCCATGGGTTCTACTTCGATGTAGAACCTATTGTGACGGTTCGGACTCTTACCCTCCACCGGACCGGCATGTTTCTGGATCGTTTCCCTGTAAACCACAATAGGCGGACTCGTAGTGATCTCCACACCCTTATCACGTTCGATCCTGTGGCCTATGACCTCAAGATGGAGTTCACCCATACCTGACATCAGGTGCTCACCAGTCTCTTCATCGATAGTAACTTTTAGGGTATTATCCTCCTTTGCCACTTGCCGCAGCACCTCAACCAGCTTAGGCAGGTCCTTCATGTGCTTTGCTTCCACAGCCACTGTAACCACAGGTTCACTGGCATGCTGGATGGCCTCAAAAGGTATCATGTCATCCATGGACGATACCGTAGCACCAACATAGGCATCCTTCAGGCCGGTGACTGCTGCGATATTACCGGCAGGGATCTGTTCCACTTCCAGCCTTTCCGGGCCCATGAAAATCCCCACCTGCTGCAGCCTGTTCGTCTTTACAGAGCCTGTTACGTTAAGTTCCATACCTCTTTTCAGTGTACCGCTGAACAACCTGCCAGTGGCCACTTCGCCCGCATGGGGGTCCAATGAGATATTTGTGACCATTAATGCCACATCACCGTCACGGTTGGCATTTAGCATATCCTTACCTTCCGTGGATTCCTTATCGCCATGCCATATCACATTCACCCTATCCTTCTGGGCAGTAAGTGGATTGGGCAGGAACCGGATGATCATATCATTTAAAACCTCATGAAGCGGGCATTTATCTGCCAGTTCCTTTTGGTTTTCTTCCTTGCAGTAATTGTAAACATCATTGAACCCTATGCCTGATTTCTTCATAAACGGTACGCTTATAGCCCAGTTATACAGGGCAGAACCAAAGGCTACAGTGCCGCTGGCAGCATCCATACGCCATCCTGCTTTGTATTTCTCTTCGTTCATGCCCTTGATGAGCTTATTCACATGATCGATGACCTTGCCCAGCCTGATCTGCATCTCCTGGGAGTCTACTTGCAACTCATTGATCAGCCTGTCCACTTTGTTTATAAACAGTACAGGCTTCACATGTTCCTTTAATGCCTGCCTGAGCACGGTCTCTGTCTGTGGCATGGTACCTTCCACTGCATCCACAACTACCACAGCACCATCTACGGCCCTCATGGCCCTGGTCACATCACCGCCGAAATCCACATGGCCCGGCGTATCAATAAGATTGATCAGGTATTCGCCGTCCTCGAACTCATGTACCATTGAAACACAGGCAGAGTCAATAGTGATACCTCGCTCCTGCTCTTCTTCATCTGAATCTGTGAACAACTGCTTGCCTGCCAGTTCCTTTGAGATCATACCGGCACCGGCAAGGATATTATCTGTAAGAGTTGTCTTTCCATGATCGATGTGTGCAACTATTCCGATATTCCTGACATTTTCAGGTTCATTCATAAGTACAGTCACGCGCTCAACCATCTTTTTCCTTCGTCCCATATCTATTTCCTCAATAAATTCTAGTATCTGATTATTAATTATCTGGTTTTTAAGTATCTGTATTAATAAAAAAAAGATTCCGTCCTTGAAAATAAAAAAAATGATTGCGGCAAAGCCGCAATATTATAGATTACCTTGCAGCCTTTGCCACCCGTTCCTTTCCTTCCTTCTTGTTAATAGAATAGGACTTGACATCGTAGTTTGCGGCTGCTATTATCTCATTTGCCAGGGCTTCCTCAATAGGCCGCCTTTTCTTAAATGAAGACTTGTACGCTCCTGCAGCCACAAGCCGCAGTGCAGTATCCACCCTGCGCTGGGGTGCACTGTCCACAGCCTTTGGTACAGCGATCCCCCCGTACTTCAACCTGACCGTTTCCTCCCTGGGTCCGGCATTAATGATAGCATTGACCAGTATCTGGATCGGATTTTCCTTGGTCTTTTTATTAATGATCTCAAAAGATTCCTTAACGATCCTGTAGTTGGTCATCTTCTTGCCTGTGTTGTTCTCAGACTGCATCATCTTGTTGATAAGTCTCTCAACAATATGCTGGTTGGACTTATTGAACTGCTGTCTGGCGTGTTTTCCTCCGGAATAAGGCAGCATAACAGGCTTTAAGTTGATATATCTCTCAACGCTAATATCATCGACCTGAACTTCTGTAGTATCCCATTTATCGAAAATCTTGTTCATACACCTACCTCATTGGCTTCTCTTTGCGTCCGATCACCATCTCGTTGAGACTCATATCGTTCACTGCGGTTACCTTGAACCTTACACCGGGAATGTCACCCTTTGCACCGCCCATGCGGCCGCCGATACGTTCCACGGTCACTTCATCATGTTCATCTATGAAATTGATAGCACCATCACCAGGGCAAAAAGCAGTAACCTGCCGTCCGTTCTTGATCAATTGTATCCTTACACATTTCCTAATGGCAGAGTTGGGCTGTTTTGCCTCTACACCAACTTTCTCAAGTACAATACCCCTTCCCTGTGGAGCGCCTCCAAGGGGATCTGCCTTTACATTAAGCTTCAGGGCGCGCCTGAGGTATTTCCTGTCGCTCCACCTGAAATTTTCCCGGTCATCTTTTAGTTTGCGGGCAGCATATTTTCCATTTCCCATATTATGATACTTCCTGTGAAATTAATTATCTGGAATTCTTGCAGGCTACTGGATTGTCACATCATCTATATCATGATGTCGTTTGGCAAGAACCTTCACTTTTTCAATGTTCTTTCCATTTCGCCCTATGGCAAGACCCTTCTCTTTAGTTTTTACTTCTACATAAGCTATACGTTTGTCACCCTTATATCCAATCTTTACGTTATTGGCATTGGCAGGCTGGAGCAGGTTCTGTATAAAAATAACAGGGTCGTCGTTATACTCCACCACTTCAACGTGGCGCCCGATACTTTTTACAAGCTTGTTGACATGCTCACCGTTCTTACCTATGGCCATGCCCATATCTCCCGTTTTAACAACAAATATTACCCTGTTGTTATCATCATCCAGGAGACAATCCCTTGCAGTGGCTCCGGTGGTATTCTCGAATAATGCTATATAGCGAATTCCATCAGTGGAGAGTTTAACTTCGCTCAATTATACACCCTTTATCCTTTTATTATTCCTAATATTTTCGATTCCCCTGGATCCTCCACAGCCATTGCCGCAACAGCGAACGGTTTGCTGCAGATCGTACCCAGTTCGACACCATTGCCTGGAAAGTCGATCACAGGAACTTTCCCAGTAACCCTGTCCCGTACGTCAGCGGGACAGTTTGACGCAAGCACTACAGCCTTGGCCTGGTAATTATCCACAACCTTCACTGTTTGCCTTGATCCGATCGATACCTTTCCGGTCTGGACCGCGATTCTCAGTATTTTATTAAGGTCTAAATCCATGAATATCATCCTGTATGATTTTTTTTATCTACTGGGTCTTATTATTTAAGTTCTTTTTGCTGCCAGGAGTTTGACATGACCGGTCCCGAGTTGAATTGGCTGTCCCACAATAACATTCTCGGTCACACCCCTCAGTTCGTCAATATCTCCCCTCGTACCTGCATCCAACAGGTGGTTCACTGTGACCTCGAAAGCCGCCCGTGCAAGCACACTGGCCTTTTCACCCGAAATGCCGTGCCTGCCAATAGCCTTCACTTCCCCGTCAACGGTCATGATATCAGCCACCAGCATGATATGCCGTACATCAACTGACAGCCCCTGTTCACGAAGTGTGTCTGTAGCTTCTTTTATTATACTATTCCTGGCAGCCTCGATACCGAAGACTTCATAGATCTCATTGATATTATTAGTGGTGGACCGGGTCATATCCACACCATCCAGTTCATCAATGTGTTTCAGCGACGATCCTTCAGTATACAGTACATATTCGTCAATGGTATCCTCTTTCCTGATGACCACACGTTTGATATCACTTATTCCCTTAAGGGTTACGTTCTCTATATTTTTGCCAAGCTGGAGCAGTTCCCTGTACGACTCATTCTCCGGATGTACCGTAAGCACATTACCATCTATCAGTACGGCCAATCCCAATTCCTCCTCCAGTTTCCCTGCCACTTCCTCTGGTGTGATCTCACGCTGGTTGATCACTTTCTCATTGAGTTCGATCATCAATGCCATTTCTGTGATATCTGTAGACAAGCTGCCCAGGTGACTGATATGGGTGGCCTCTATATTCCATGCCAGTTTACGGGCCATGTCCCGGTCATGGGCATAATCCTCTGTCAAGTAGACCGACATCATGGGCGTAGACGGGTTTTTCCTGGCATCCACGATCTCGATCAGTCTGGGCAGGCCCAGTGTAACGTTGATCTCAGCCACACCCGCATAGTGGAATGTCCGCATGGTCATCTGGGTACCAGGTTCACCAATACTCTGGGCCGAGACCACACCGGCAGCTTCACACGGCTCAATACGGGCGTATTCATAACCTTCAATAACCCGCTTTATGATATCCTCAAGCTGCTTTTTGGTCACTTTTGTCTCTTCAAGCTCTTTATGGAGAGTATCAAGGATGTTCTTTGGCAGTTGCAGGTTTCTGGTCATCTCTTCAATGGTCTTCTGGCTCACTGCCATTATTCTACCTCCTTTGAAGTAACAGATTCTATTATCCACTTTATGGCCTGTGGCTTGCTGAATTCACTTTTCATTGGGTCTATACCATCTTCACCATACCTGAACTGGACAACCATGCCCCTGGTATCCTTCACAGTCCCATCATACTGGACCTCCAGGTCCTGGAGCGCATTGACCAACCTGCGCTGCAGGTAACCGCTCTGGGATGTCCTGACAGCCGTATCCACCAGCCCTTCCCTGCCACCAATAGCATGGAAAAAGTATTCGGTAGGCGAGAGGCCGCTCTTATAACTGTTCTTCACAAACCCGTGAGCTGCCGCACCCAGGTCACCGGTATGGAAATTGGAAAGTGTCCTGCCTGCATAACCTCGCTTGATACGCTCACCCCTCACTGCCTGCTGGCCCACGCATCCCGCCATCTGGGTCAGGTTCAACATAGAACCCCTGGCACCTGAAACTGCCATAACCACAGCGGCATTTTCCAGGCCAAGGTATTTACCGGCAATATTACCAGTTGAATCCCTTGCCTTGCCAAGCTCCTGCATGATCTTCAGTTCCAGTGTCTCATCCACGGTCCTGCCTGGCAGAGGTTCAAGGTTTCCTTCATTATAAACTAAAATCAGGTTCATGACCCTATCCTCAGCTTCACTCAGCAGTTCAGATATCTGGATACTGGCCTCATCTGGTATATCCTCATCATTGATCCCGAAACTGAAACCGTAATGCATAACACCCTTTATTCCAAGCATGGTAGCATCATTGATGAATTGCAGTCCCCTGGCCGAACCATAATCCTTGATGATCTTGTCAACTATTAATCCCTTGAATGCGCCAACGGCTTTTTCTTCAATAGTACCGCTCAATAACTGGCCGTCCTTAACAAGCACATAGGCGTCCAGCTCACAGTTTTCCTCTTTACAGGTATCACAATTCTCGCATATCCCTGCCTTGTATGCCATGTTCAATCCAGACGGCAGAATATGGCTGACTGCCTGTTTTCCAGTCCAGTAAGGCTTGCCATCCACTTCACCTGCCGGTTCAGATAACTCTTCTATCTTGGTTTTGCTGAGCATGTCCAGTATTTCACTCTTACTGAGTCTGCTGTCTCCCCTGGTCAGCAAGTACATACCAGAGATGTGGTCATGTATTCCGCCAATGATGGGACCGCCGAACCTGGGAGACAGGATATTTTCCTGTACATGTATAAGCATCATTGCCTCTGCCCTTGCCTCTTCGGTCTGGAGCACATGCATGTTCATCTCATCACCGTCAAAGTCAGCATTGTAGGGCGGACATACGGCAGGATTCAACCTGAAAGTCTTGTGGGGCAGTACCTTGACCTCATGTGCCATGATACTCATCCTGTGCAATGAAGGCTGCCTGTTAAATAACACAATATCCCCGTTCTTCAATTGCCTGTCAATCTTCCATCCTAACTCAACAGTCTCTGCCATTTCCTCGCAATTACTGTCAGTGATCTTGATCCTGCGCCTGTCACTGCGCTCGATATAATTGGCACCGGGATGGTTGTCAGGCCCCCGCTTGATATATTCACGCACCTGTTCGATATTACGCTTTGTCACGTAGACAGGTATGGTCATTTCCATGGCAATGGATAGTGGCACACCCACTTCGCTGACGCTCAGGTTGGGGTCAGGTGAAATGACGGTCCTTGCACTGAAATTTACCCTTTTGCCTGATAAACTGCCCCTGAACCTGCCTTCCTTCCCCTTCAATCTCTGGGACAGGGTCTTAAGCGGCCTTCCTGAACGGTGCCTGGCAGGGGGTACGCCTGATACCGCATTATCCATGAACGTTGTCACATGGTACTGCAGCAGTTCCCACAGGTCCTCGATGATAAGCTGGGGTGCACCAGCTTCACGGTTCTCCTGGAACCTCTGGTTGATCCTGATAATATCCACCAGTTTATGGGTGAGGTCATCCTCGCTCCTCTGCCCGCTCTCAAGCGTTATACTTGGACGCATGGTCACCGGCGGTACCGGCAGTACAGTCAATATTACCCATTCGGGCCTGGCGTTATTGGGATCCATGCCAATGACTTCGATATCGTCGTTGGTTATCTTCTCCAGCCTCACCCTTATATCAGAAGGCATTAGTTTATGATCGTGATCTCCCATCTTCTCGACATATGTAGATGGTTTTTCCACCTTGATATCAAGCTGCCCTGCACCACAATACATGCAGGTCTTGGGCTTCCTTGCCTCTTTGAATACCTCTTTGGTGATATCCTCTATTGGCTGCCCCATCTTTCTCATTGTCCTGATCTGTTCAAGGTATTTCTTTTTCTGGTTAGAATCCAGAAGCAGTGCACTGCATTCCCTGCATGTGGCCCTTAATACCTTGCGTATCAATTTTGCAAAACCTACATGTATGACGGGTGCGATGAGTTCTACATGTCCAAAATGACCAGGACACTCGCCTGCCCTGCCTCCGCAGGTCTTGCAGCGAAGACCGGGGTCGATAACACCCATTCGGGGATCCATCAAACCCATTTCTATTGGGAAACCGTCGTCATCATAAGTATCTGCGGTAATTACACGGGTCACACTCATCTTCCTGTACTCTTTGGGTGATATTAGCCCGAACCTGATTTCTTTTATACGCTTTGGAACTGTTTTAATCATCTAATCACCTCTAAACCGCATCCTCCAGAATAAGCCTGGGGGCAACACCAAGTGACTTGATCTCATCCAGCAGTAACTTGAATGCATAGCTCATCTCAACGGTATATATTCCAGTCTCTGCTCCGCAGTTGGGACAGAACACCATGTTCCTTCTCTTGTCATGGGTAGCTACCATACCACAATGAGAACAAACAAGTTGGTCCACCTTATCTGATTCATCCAGCAATCTTTCTTTCAGGGTAAGGGATGCACCGTGCCCGATAAGCACATCTCGTTCCATCTCGCCGAACCTGAGACCGCCTTCCCTGGCCCTGCCTTCTGTGGGCTGCCTGGTAAGCACCTGCACCGGACCCCTGCTCCTGGCATGGATCTTTGAAGAAACCATATGGTAGAGCTTCTGGTAAAGGATCACGCCAATGAACACGTCAGCTTCGATCTTCTTTCCTGTTTTACCATCATAGAATACTTCTTTGCCTGTATGAGAATAACCCGCACGTTTCAGGTCAAGCCTCAGGTCATCTTCGGATTCCCCTGAGAATGGAGTGGCATTGATACGCCTGCCTTCAAGACTGCCCACCTTGCCTCCGATCATCTCAAGTACATGTGCCACAGTCATCCTTGAGGGGATAGCGTGGGGATTGATCACAAGGTCGGGGACCATCCCTGATTCCGTGAATGGCATATCTTCAAATGGCTGTATCAGTCCAAGCACACCTTTCTGTCCGTGCCTTGATGCGAACTTATCACCTAGTTCCGGGATTCTCTGGTCACGTACCCTGACCTTTGCCAGCCGGGCCCCGTTTACGCTCTCAGTAAGAATAACTGCATCCACAATGCCCATTTCATTTGAACGCATAGTAACGCTGGACTCGCGTCTCTGCTGGGGACTAAGACCCAGTTCAGTGGGCTCTTCAAGGAACCTGGGTGGACTGGTCTTCCCAATAAGTACATCATTGTGATCTACAATGACCTCAGGATTGACAATACCATCCTCATCCAATTGGGAATACACTTCTGGTCCGCGTGCTCCCCTTACTTCCTGGTCAGGGATCTCGAACTTATCCTCCTGCCCTCCGGGATAGCGCCTCTCCTCACCTCCAAGAGTCCTGAAGAAATGACTTCTTCCAAGACCACGTTCTATACTACCCTTATTAACGACCAGGGCATCCTCAATATTATATCCTTCATAAGAAAGTACAGCAACAACAAAGTTCTGGCCTGCTGCCCTTTCATCGAACCCGATCACATCCGAGGTCTGGGTGTGCACCATTGCTTTCTGGGGATAATGCATTAAATGTCCCCTGGTATCGGGTCGTAATCTCAAGTTTGCTACCGGCACTCCGAGGCATTGTTTTACCATACCTGCACCCATAGTGTTCCTGGGTGATGCATTGTGCTCAGGGAACGGGATCATGCCGGTACAGATACCAAGTATAAGGGACGGATCGATCTCAAGATGAGTATGTTCCGGTGTAATATCGGCTTCATTCACGGCAACGAAACAGTTCTCTTCCTCCTCGGCATCAAGATACTCAATTAATCCCATCTTGACCAGGTCATCGAACTCGATCTCCTTGTTATTTAGTAGCTCTATATGTTCCTCTCTTAACAGGGATTTTCCGTTCTCAACAATAATAACCGGTCTTCTGGCTCTGCCATCATCACTATTTATAATTATTTCGTGAGTCTTTGGGTGGAAGGTCACATTTACCTGTATGGGTATTGTACCGGCCCTGCGCATCTGTTTGACATTGCTGACCAGTTCTTCAGGATTGTCATGATAACCAAGTAGTTCCCCGTTTAAGAATACTCTTGTTTTATTCAAAGGATTCACGCCCCTTCGTTATACTCAACTTCCTCTTCCATAGCTTCAAGCTCAGTGGCATAAGTGCCATATGCTTCATCCAGATTCATGGTATTTGGTGCCACATGTACTACATTCAGGTTATACAGTGTCTGTTTCAACCCATTTACATCAAACACATCGGTCGATACCTCCACCATCTGGGCAAAGTTCTTCACCAGCCCGCAGTTAGGTCCTTCAGGCGTTTCCGATGGACATATGCGGCCCCACTGGGTGGGATGAAGGTCCCTTGCCTCGAAATGGGGCTGTGCCCTGGAAAGGGGAGATATCACCCTGCGAAGGTGTGAAAGGGATGCCATGTAATCTATACGGTCCAGGAGTTGGGATACGCCTGCCCTGCCTCCGACCCAGTTACCTGTGGCCAGCGGGTGGCCCAGTCTCTCTGTAAGTACATCAGCCCTGACCACAGTTATCACATTGAGGTCACGGTTACGCATATTTGCCCGCTCAAGCTGGTACTTTACATCCCTTGCCAGCCTGTTGAAAGATACCCTGAACAGGTCTTCCATCAAATTTCCGCTAAGTTTGAGACGTTTATTGGAATAATGATCCTTATCATCCGGACGTCTCCGTCCCAGTGCCAGTTCAAAGCAGGCCTCTGCCATCCGGCCCAGGTACTGGGCTTTCACGATCCTGTGCGACTGGTCATTACCCAGGTGCGGCAGAAGGTACCTGTCGATCACATAATTTGCTCTTTTTATCTGGTATTCCCCTGTCTGGCCGGCGGCAACCCTGTTACCCACTTTTTCCATAGCCTCTTCACAGGTATGGGCTTCGGCTTCCTCCAGGTTTTCCATCATGAACTTCACTACTTCAGGGTCGAATGACACTGTATTTACGATATCCTCATCAGTCTCAATTCCGAGGGCCCGCATTAATGTAACAAAAGCCAAACGTCCTGAAATGGACGGGAAACTTACTTCTATGATGGCCTTACGACCGCGTTCGACAACGGCCAGTGCCCTGTATCCCCTACGTTCACTGAACACCTTGGCAACTTCGATCTTGTCACCGTAACGTTCCTCGAACTCCACCAGTATCTTATTAGGAGCCAGATCTTCCAGGGTCATCAGGACCCTCTCAGTTCCGTTCACAATGAAATAGCCACCCGGGTCCAGCGGGTCTTCTCCCATCTCTATCATTTCATCATGGGTCATATCGACCAGGTTGCAGCCTTTGCTCATCAGCATAATGGGAAGCTGACCGATAATAGCCTCCACTGGTTCATGTTCTTTTTCTCCCTGGACGATGGTCATCTCAAGATGTATCGGGGCCGAGTATGTGATATCCCTTAATCTTGCATCATTTGGGTATAGCATATCCTGGGCACCGTCGGCTTCTTTTACCAACGGATTGCCAACCCTGATCTCTCCGAGTTTTACATACGTATCTTCTATATCAGTCTCAATGACCCCTTGCTCATTGATGACCTTCTGCATTCCGTAATCCAAAAAATCATTGAATGATTCTATATGGTGTCGGACTATCTTATCCCGCGTAAAGTATGCCCGGGATAATATTTCTCTATTTAACACAGCTTTGCACCTTCCTGGTTTAAGTAAAACGGATTTATTGACAGTTTGATGTTCATCTGTCCGGTTATTCAATTACCAGTCTGTAGAATTCGGCCTCTCCCGCAGTCTGACTGGTTCGTATAATCTTGACTATGTCGCCGACCTGGCCCCCTATTTCCAGGATCACCGGTTCCTTTACTTTTATTTTTGGCAATTGCTCTTTATCGATGCTATATTTTTTTAAAACCTGGCTTGCCTCATTCTCTGACAGTAATAGATGATGGGGCACTATATTGTGATCTAATAAACTGAAACTTTTCGTACCTTTCATTACTTAATTCATCCCCCTAAATATCTAAAAAACGGGCTCGGAGGGATTTGAACCCCCGACCATCTGGTATCTTCCAATGCATGGGTCTTTTCCATACACCTTAAAAGCCAGGTGCTCTGCCTGTCTGAGCTACGAGCCCACTGATGGATAGCGGTAGCTATGTCTAAACCTCTTACAAAATTTAGGCACAAATTTTTTCTACCGAACAATTCTTCACCGATTTGGATATGGTACTTCTGGATGCTATGCAGACGTACCGCTCCATTAAGGAATGCATTGGATTTAAACCTTTCTTTTGTTTGACATATTATGTATCTAGCTTTTTAAACCCAAACGAACTTTATTAATGATAGTTGAATATTGGTATGACTGTTGAATATTGGTATGACTGTTGAATATTTAACTTTATCCTTTGTTACTTATGTCCTCACTTTTTACACTTGAATTTTCAGGCATGGTGCTTTTAGGTATGGTGCCTTCTGGTTTGTTGCTTCCAGTCAGCTTTTCGTGCTGGATTTTTTTCTTCTTCCTGTAGTAGCTAAGAGGATGGCCAATAGTCCTGCATATTTCATCCTTGTTGTAGCAGTTGCCGTAAGTGATCATGGTTGTGCATGCTGGAGGTTTGTAGGAAGTGCCTGTCGAGCCCGCAATATGATCTACCTGGTAATGCGTCATCTCCTCATTGAAATCAGGTGAGACATTGAACATCTGTACTACCTGGTCCACAGACAGGCCGATGTTCAGTAAAAAGGACGTCAGGGCAAACCTGGCCGAATGGGCAAGGTTGACACCGCCCTGGGCACTGGAAAGGAGATGTACGATACATGGAGGGAAATCCCCTGGTTCAACTTGGCCAAACCCCTCCTCATCAAACTCCTTCTTGATCTCTTCCAGGCAGGTCTTGATCTCTTTGATATCGTCGGCCATGGCCTGGCAGAACATATCGGGCACATCCAGTGGAAGTGCTTCCGAGATACGGACCCTGACGGCCTCCTGCAGCAGTCTGGCATACTGTTCCTTGGTGATGTTCACGTATCCGGATTCCAGCCTGCGGTTCACCAGCTTCCATTTCAGCGCCCGCATTCCAGCGGCTCCCCTGATATAATCTGTAAAATGGATCCTGAAACCCTTATCGATAATACTGGCATTGATGTTGAAATCCCGGCCGATCTCAGTCAGGATATTATCATCTTCTTTTCCCATCCTGGAATTTGCAAACTTTGCCTCTGCAAGAGCATACCGCCTTATCAGGAAAGCATCATCTATACATGAGACAAGTATCCGGGCAATGGGATATGATAAAAGTTCGGGTGTGGCCAGCCCCATATCTTCAGTCTTAATCTCCCCTTTAATGGCCTGGATGACCCTTGATTTAGCACGGCTGCGTGCCATGCCGTATCCACGTGATACAAGGATTTCATCTATAGTGGAATCCATCCCTGCAACATATTCAGCTGCTTTTGTTAAAAATGGATATTCAGATAGTCTTGCTTCATCCATTGCAAATATTAATCAGATTCGATCCTCGGTGCCAGGAGATAGTTTACTTCGCCATTCCCGCCAGCGATCTGGAATTTTATCATTGTTGGGAAATCCTTGCCCAGTTCTATAGTGACTTCATTTGCCTTGCCTGCTGACTTGACCATATCTGAAAGGTAATCCAGTGAGAACAATGAACGGGCATCTCCGGGTTCAAGACTAATTAGCTGGTCCCTGGTCATATCAAGCCGCATCCGGTCCGAGTCACCTTCTGCTTCAAGATAGAATATTTCTCCATCTATTCCCATGCCCATATGGTCGGATACCTTTTCAGCGGCCTTGACGGCACGTTTCAGGTCATTGCCAGACAGCACAATGCGGGCAGGAAGTTCCAGTTGTGGTACCTTTGGTTCCTTGCGAATAGAAGCAGGATCAAGCAGCGATATCTTATAGGTCAGGCCGCTCATCCCTATAACAAGTTTGTGGGATTCTTCATCCAGCTCTATTTCCACGGTCTCTGCTTTTTCAGCCATACCCAGGATATCGTTCAACCTGTTCAAGTCCACACCCAGTTCGCCTTCGGTGGCCGTGAACTCTTCAAAAGCAGCGGATTTCAGGTTAAGGGTGATCATTGCCACATTGGCCGGGTCCACTGCCTTTACCGACATCCCGTCAGGAGCTAGATTGATCTTGGCCTCATCAACAATACTTGAAACTGCTTCAATGGTTTCTTTGAGTTTTTCAGATTCTATAATTGCCTTGAACATTTACTGCCTCCATCCTGTGATGGGATATATGATAGCGATATTTCATAATCATATGCCATTATGAGTTATAAGAATTTCTAAATTATTTAAGTCCATTGAGAATTTTGCTTAACCTTGTTTGTTATTCCTCTGCATATAGAGATAATTCAATCAACTCTATTATTCAGCACTTCTAATATGGACAGCTCACATTATATACAAAAAAATAACCCAAGAAATACTGCCCAAAAGAACAATTCAACCACATTAACCACAGGATATCATCTAAAGAAGTAATAAATCCATGAAATGCATAATGCTTGCAATCGGGATTTTAACGTCAAAGAGACCAACAGCCACCTTAAAGGGATACAGGGATTGTAGAATGAAGCAGGGAATATATTATATAATCACTATAAACATAAGAATAAGAAGGTGATTTATAGATGTCGACAACAATAAAATAAATGGATAGAGTCGAACTGATTAACCTCGAACGACTGGCTCACATCTTAAAAGGTCTAAGTATAGCAGAATCTGAAACTTTAGAAATTCTTTTGGATAAAGAGGCTCTTGGAAGCATCGATCAGTCTATTGAGGAGCTGGAAAAAGGAGAGGGAATAGAAATGGACATGATATGAAATAATAAGCGATTGCCAGTAAGAACATATTTAATTAAAGGAGTTACAAATAGCATAAATGAGGTGAGATAATAAAAACTATAAATTATACCGCTAAAGTGTTACCTGATGGACATATATCGCTACCTTACAAGATTAAAGAAGCGATGGGTCTTGCAGTTGATAGTGTGGTGAAGATCACATTAGAAAGAGATGTACAAAAAGAGAATGCAATGGAAGCATTTGGTGTCTGGTCCGAAAGAAACGAGATTAAAGGCGGAATAGAATATGTTGATGACATAAGGAGCGGATGGGATAAAAGAACGAAGAGGATCGATAATGTATAGAACCCGGTTCCTTCTTGACACGGATATCATTATCAATTATCTGAAGGGTAGGGAAAATGCCAGGGATTTTCTTATGAGGATTATTGATGAGAGTGCATTAGGGTTCTTTTCGGTCATAACTGAAGCTGAACTGTTATCCGGTTCAAGAAATGCTGACGATGAATGTGCAATTTATTGAATACTGGATTGTATGGAAGCGATTGAGGTTGAAAGGAATATCGCCATCACTGCCGGAAAGTTGAGGCAGAAATATGATGCTGCTTATAGGACTGAACTTCCTGATGCCATAATTGCAGCAACGGCCAATGAATATGAACTCATATTGGCTACTGCTAATGAAAAGCATTTTAATATGTTTAAAGAAATTGAAGCTGAATATATAAAAGAACTTTAAGTTCGTGTGAGTCAGTATCAGTACGTTGCTAATTTGGGTTTTAAGATTGAATTTTTTATATTTTTAAAGCCAGGGAGTCACTCCTCGCTCTTTTCATATACCCCTCCACTCTTTAAAAAGCAATGCTCTTGCTGCATGAAAAAATGCATTATACAAAGCAAGTACACTCATTCGGGTCATGTCCGAATCAATTAATTTACCTGCATCCTTGAGAAATATATCTGCCTGCCGTATACTCTTTCTGGCCAAATCGATACTCGGACCGCGCTTTTGCAATAACCCCTTATTGAAACATCTTTCAACTTCAGCCAAACACATCACCATTTACAGCTATTGAACTCAATTTCAACCGGTAAAAAAATTCAGGGTCATTATCCATTATATCCTTTATCTTTGAGTCATTTAAAACAAATAGTTTTACTTCCATCCCAAAGTCTTTCTCAATCTCCCTGGTGATTTCTCTTAGTTCAATATTTGAAACTTTTTCCTGCTTATAGCACCATAGATCAATGTCGCTATGTTTAGTATCCTCTCCTGATGCAAAACTACCGTAAACCCCCACCTTTCCTGATTTCATTAGCCTTTTAAAGTTTTTATTCCCAGATAGGTCCGAAATATTTATCAAAGAAAGCATTTTTTTAAGTATAGGATTATCCCGGACTAGATAGATTGTTTTCCTGTTTTTGACTTTCTTTACCTCGACAAACCCCAATCTTTTAAATAACTTGATCGAATTGTGGACAGAAAAAGGCGATATAGCAAGTCTTTCTGCAATCTCCCTGATATATAACCCTTCTTCCTTCTTCAAAAGTCTGAAAATCTTAAGATTTGATTTCGTGAATATATGGCTCAAATCGTACATATAAATTGTACATATCGTCATATATTTAAAAACGTTTCGTTATAAAAAATATAACAATAACCGTAGAATAATAAAGCGCCGAGGGGGAGATTCGAACTCCCGAGGGGAACCAAGCCCCACAAGCTTTCCAGGCTTGCGCCATACCGCTAGACTACCTCGGCATCAAGGTATCGTATTTTGCGTTCGACTGACATTTTCAGTCAGCTTCATCAGATTTTTCCGTCTTCGCTGTCCAGCCCTTGGGATAAGTACCCTCAGGCATCAGCACCCGCTTGGTGTCGGCCACCATACCAGTCTGGGCCTCAAGCACGGCATCCGTATCCATAAGACTCCATGCAAGCGCAACCGCTTCGCCTTTTAAGCGCATGACCAGCACCATATCGCCCGTGTTCATATCAGTATCGACCTTCACCACACCGGGTGCGGCCAGGCTGGCACCGTGACATATAGGGTCCACAGCACTGTCCCTTATCATAATCCTGGGTAGATGCACAAGACCTGCCTCCATTGGCTGTATCACCCGGCGCAGTTCGCTCTCGTCATCTGACTCCTGGTATATGACCATAGCATCCTTCAAGTCGAACAGCGTCATCGTGCTGTCATCTTCCTTAAACGGTCCGCTACGGGTTCTCCGCAACTCCTGCATATGTGCACCAGAACCAAGAGCTTCGCCCATATCATGGCACAATTTCCTGATATAAGTACCGGCCTCACAGCCCACGCGCATCAGCACATTAGTACCATTGATCTCAGGAATATCCAGGTAATAGATATTGCGTATCCTTACCTCACGTTTCACAGCCGACTTTACCGGAGGTCTCTGGTAGATAGGTCCGGTGAACTCCTGTGCAATCTCCTTAACTACGGTCTTTTTTACAGTGGTGTGTAATTTCATTAAACATATATATTCCTTCCCCGCAGTCATCAGCGCCCCAACCGACTTGGTTGCATCGCCCATCATAATAGGCAAAAGACCAGTAACCTTAGGGTCCAGTGTCCCGCCGTGCCCTGCCCTGGGAAGGTCCAGTATCTTCTTCACCCACGACACCACCTCATGACTGGTAGGTCCGGCCGGTTTGTCGAGATTAATTACACCATGGGTAATATGCTCCCTTATAGGACGCTTGTTAGGAATAAATCCATAAGCAGGGTCAGTGGTATCCTCCACTTTGCATTTCAGTTCCCGTTTGATGTCAGCAGGAAGTTTTTCCTCCATCTAACCCCTCAGTCCCTTTTTCTTCATAGATCCAATTGCTGTAATAGCAACATTTGCCGTAGCATCCTGGTCCCAGACACTTGACTCGATCACCAGGTCATACAGGGTCAAATCTGTTATATCGATATCATAGTGCACCCTGTACCGCTTTGCTTCACTCTTTTGGCGTACCATGGTCTCGTGCATGGCCTGCTTTGGGGAAATATTTTCCCTGCCTGCGATGCGCCTTGCCCTGACCTCCACATCAGTCTTGAGCATTATCTTCAGGTCCGCATCTATCAGGCAGCCCGATAGACGTCCCTCAAACAGGAAATCCCCTTTAGTCTTTGAAAGCTCCACCTGCCGCCTGTCTATCTCCTTGTCAATGGCAGGATCAGCTTCGGCCATGTGCCCTAACTTTTCAAGATCCACTCCCTTTTCCTTTGCCATGGCCCTGAAAACGTCACCTGAAGATACAAGTTCCAGGTTAAAATATTCAGCTATCATCCTTGAAAGCGTACTCTTCCCGCTCCCTGGTGGACCGCTGACTGTAATTATCATGTTCACACGCCGCCGATATTCAGGCTCTTCCTGATAATCTGGCTGATTGGCAGACTGCAAATGAAATACCAGTATATCCAGTACTGGATGGGACCCAGTGCAAACCCGGTCAGCGACTTTTCACCCCAGAACGGGAAAATAAGGACTGGGTCAGGGTGCTCCCCAATGTAAAGATACGCCCACATGAACAGGGGCAGCGAGATAATGCTGATATAAGCCATGGGTTTGAACTGCTGTTTGGTCATTTGCATCTGGTCATTCATCATGGCTGAGCGCTCGGCTTCCAGTTTCTTCACTTTAGCCTGGTTATCTGCAAGCTGCGCCTCCCTGAACTCCTTCTGGAAGTTCTTCATCTGGTCCTGCACCCGGCGCATCAGTTCCCAATCCATTGTATATTTCTGTATCAGCGATGCATACAGGCCGGTAATAGCGGCCATTACGAACAGCATAATATGGAAGGGCAGGATATCGGGCAGCGGCCCCAGTAATATCTGTACTACCTCACCCACCTGTATCCTGAAACGTTCACCAAGCAGGATGATTCCGAACATCATTCCGAAACCAAGGGCAAGTGCAGCCCTTTCCAGTGTCTGCTTAAAGTCAGATTTTGGCATGTCCTACTCCAATATCTTATCAATAACGACTGTGATCTCACCAAAGATATCCTCAATATCCCCGGTACCACTAACAGTATGCAACAATCCTTTATCGGTATAATAATCAATAAGCGGGTGGGTCTGGTTGTAATAAGCGACCAGCCTGGTCTTCACTGAGCTTTCGGTATCATCGTCACGCTGGTACAATTCCCCGCCACATACATCGCATATCCCATCCTCCTTTGGAGGATTGAACGTTGCGTGATAGCTGGCACCGCATTTACACATCCGCCTGCCTGCCAGCCTTGCCACCAGTTCCTCGTCCTGAACCTTGATATCTATCACTACATCCAGTCTCTTTCCCAACTGGCTGAAGATATCGTCCAGTGCCACTGCCTGGGGAATGGTCCGTGGATAGCCGTCCAGCAGGAATCCGTTATCGGTGTCAGGTTTAGATAACCTGTCCTTGATAATATCTATCAGTACAGTGTCAGGGACGAGTTCACCCTTGTCCATGTACTCCTTTGCTTTTTGGCCCAGTTCGGTATTATTGCTCACATTCTCACGTAATATATCGCCTGTGGATATGTGAAGGATACCGTACTTCCCTGCCAGCATCTTGGCCTGGGTGCCCTTACCCGCACCCGGCGCACCAAGTAATACCAGATTGACCATACTATGAAGTACCTCCGAGGAATTGTCTCATCATTGGATGCATCTCCATCATCTGTTCGGATGCCAGGTCCTCGTACAGCCTATATACAATACTCACAGCCAGCAGCAGACCGGTCCCTCCTGCACCACCCAGCGTACCCATGAGACTGGCCAACAGTGTCAACAGTCCGATGAACGCACCTCCGATAATAGTAACTCTTGGAATATAACGGTTCATAACCCGCTCAATACTGTCAATGTTCCGCCTGAATCCCGGTATTTGCATACCTGAATTGTGTATCTTCTGGGCCGTGTTCTTTGCATTCATACCTGTAGTCTCTATCCAGAACAGCGCAAATATGACACCACCAACTATCAACATGGTAGCATCCGCGCCCACATGTAATAATATCTGCCAGGTAGCCGGTACATCTACAGGTGCAAAACCGGTGGCTTCAGTAGCAAACTGCATATTAATATCATCAAAATTCTGCTTCACCAGACTGGGTATCCAATCACTGGGACCGTGTAATGGCGATAAATAATACATCAGGCCGCTGGTAGCAGTACCGCCCCTGAACTCACCAAAGAACGTAATCCCTTTATTGAACAGCAGCATGCCTACCATTTGGATATTTGCCTGCAGTGCCCTGACCAGTATCATGGGAAGTACACTGGCATAAATAAGCTTTACAGGGAACCTGCCCCTGGCACCCCGCACCGCACTATGGGCCAGAGGTATCTCGATACGGGTGGATTCTACATATACCACCACAAGGAAAATCAGGACCGTACTTATCAGTGCCAGGATACCGCCATCGATGAAAACGTTCTGGAAAGCATTATCTGAGAACAGGTTGCCAAGTCCCACATCGGTAGTGAAATACAGCCATTTTGGTAAAAGGCCAACTGGTGCACTGCCAGGTCCTCCCGGGCGTGTTATACTGAACAGGCCCGTAACGATCGCCTGTGACACTCCTGCCACAATGAACAGTCCCACGCCGGAACCTATTCCCCATTTGGATACCACCTCATCCATGAACAATATCAAGGTTCCGCCAATGAATATCTGAATGAATATGATCAACAGCACAAGATCCAACCCGGCTGCGGCAGAGATGTTGAAATCCGCTGCCAGTATGGCTGCCAGGCCGACATCGGGCTTGATGTACCCGCCTAAGATCTGGGGCAACGCTGTCAATATGATCATCACAAACACCAGCAGTTTCTGGACTCCCTGGAAGATCGCCTGGTCCTGGGGGTTGCTCAGGTCCATCTTGATCACATCAGCTCCCACCAGCAGCTGTAACACAATGGATGCAGTAACAATGGGGCCGATACCCAGTAGCAAGAGTGAGCCCGAAGCCCCTGCAAAGAATGCCCTGTATTGTTCGAACAGGTCTATGGATTCAGGAGACATGCCGAAAAGCGGAACATTGGACAAAGCGAAATACATCACTAGTATGCTCAGAGTCCAAGTCAGTTTCTTCTTGAAATGGACATGCCCCTCCGGTCTTGATACAGCCGGAAGTTTTCGCAAGATTGGTTCGATTGTATCCTTTAAGGTCATAAAATGCACCCGATTTTGATATTAATAAATGCAACTGATTTTGATATTAAAAATATGGAATGGAAAAACAATAATTTAACATTATTGTTTTTTTTTCCATGAATTAATGATCAGACGTCTTCTTCAACATCTGGTTCCCCGGTTTCTTCCGGTTCAATGTCTACTTCTTTGACTGATGGGATATATTTTTCTATACTGCCGCCAGCTTCTTCGATCTTGAATCTTGCCCTTGCACTACATTCAGAGACTGTGATAGCCATGGGTTTGGTGATCCTGCCATTACCCAGTACTTTCACTATTGGGTATTCCAGTTCTGCCAAGTTGATATGATAAATATCGCCTTGTTTATGCGCCTCACCATACTGCACCAGTTGTTCAGCCAGTTCGTCCAGTTCACCCACATTCACAATGGGTTTATTTGAAAGGACCTTTTGTGGACGTTTGAATCCGTGCTTGCCATATGCCATGCCTTTCATGTAATTGCGCACGAAATGATGTTTGCACCCACCTGCGTTACCCCGGCCTCCTCGGCTTCCCCCTCCTCGGCGGTTCTTATGTGTGCCGCCTCCGCACGTCCTGGAACCTCTGAATTTGGTTATGTTCTTTTTCATAAGTATCACCTCATCTTGTGAAGAAGTGCATTGATATCGTCGCCGTGATAACCAAGTACTCCACCTTCAGGCACCGTTTTCTTGATACCTTTATGTCCTTTCCTAGGCGGATGGAGCCTGAATACAGGATTTAGCATAGGGACATCCTTGATAGATACTTCACCTGAGCAGATTGCCTGTGCCAGTGCATTGATACCGTCAAAGGAAGTATTCTCCTTAACGTACTCATCATCTAGTGCGCCATTTCCCTTAAGTTCGCCTCGCTTGCGTATAAGCTGGGATAAAGCTTCAGGGGAAATATTTCCCCATGCCACATAGTCCTTCACTTTCTGAATCATACCCTTGTTATGTGGATTCTCTTCAAGAACAACACAGTGATTGAGCCTGTTGAGCCTGAGCATCTTCAGGGTATCCCTGATCTCTGGCCTGGTATTAACCGTACTTCTTAGCCGCACTGCGGTATACATTACTTTGCCCCCACGGTACGGACTACTGCGGTCCTTTTCAATGCTTCATAAGTGGCCTTGGCAAAGTTTAAGGTGGTCCTGGTCTGCCCTTCTGTCCTGGTCCAGACATCCTTGATACCTGCCAATTGCATAACAGTCTTTGCCGTTTTTCCGGCTGCCAGACCCAGACCCCTGGGTGCGGGTTTCAATATGACCTTTACACTGCCCATCTTACCCACGACCTCAAAGGGCACGGTATGCTCTGTATCGCATCCGCACTCCCAGGAACCGCATCCTCGCTTGATACCTGAGATATTGATCTTTGCAGAATCTATGGCCTTCCTGATGGCAGGTCCCACCTGGACATCCTTACCCTGGCCCAGACCTATGTAACCATCCTCATTGCCTACTACTACAACTGCCCTGAACTTGACACGCCTGCCCGAATCGGTCATCCTCTGGACCATATTTATGTCCAGTACTTCCTCCTTGAGTTCTGGAAGCAGCGCATCCACCAACTGGGGTTCCTTTATAGGGAGTCCAGAGGACAGGGCCTCTTCAATTGACGTTATCTGGCCTTCTTTTACCAGCTGTCCCAATCGTGTCTTTGGAACCCATTCCGTTTCATAATCGTATGCCATTGTTTAATCCTCCCCGAATTCATTCTTTATCTTTGCCAAAGCTTCCTCGAACTGGGCAGGTATATCCGTACCTGTGTATTCCATGATCTCTTCACCCTTTATCCTGGATTCCTTCGGGAATATCCCTGGGTCATGGGGTACTTCGAAACCCGAATCCACCACACCTTTCAATGCAGCATATACCCGGCAGCCTTTGGATGAGACCTGTAATCCCATATCCAGGATGGCGTTTTCATAACCCGCTGCCTTGGCCTTATACCCGAAGAGCAGGCCCGTAAGGTACGCCGCAGGTGTATTACCTGTGCTACTTGTATAGCCGTATTTTTCAAGTTCGCTGGAATCTGCATGAACCCAGGTATTGTCCCCCTCAGGCTTTGGTGTGGCCAGCTGGAGTTTCATGTGGCGCAGGCTACTGCGTGCTACTATCCTGGGCTGTTTTGAAATCAATAGATGAAGACGCTGACGATAATCGGTCTTACCCTCTCTTCTGCGTCGGAAAGGTACTTTGTATCTTGGTCCTGTTGCCATTCTCAGTCCTCCTTGTGTTCAAGGGATTCGATATGCACTTCCATGTGTGCCACATTCCTGTATACGCCGCCTTTGGCTTTGCGGTACATCCTGTTATATGTGGACTTATCCAGCGTACCATCGTCTTTCATTTCATGCAGCCTTCTTCTTAATGCGCGTATTTTCTTTATCCACTGCCTTTTCTTTGGATTGCGTGCACCTTTGGCTCCTTTTCTTGAACCGTGACCCTTGCGGTGTCCGTATGCCCGCTTAATATCCAGTTTCCGGGCTCTGCCCCTGGATACACCCTTTACAGGTTTGGCTTTAATTACGCCCTCAGATATGAGTTCCCTGATATCCTGGCGTGTGATCGCATTAGCAATATCACCGGCAGCTTCCGGATCCATCCATACTCTGTGGACACCTACATCTAGTACATGAGCTGCGATGTTGCGCTGGTTACGTAGATCAGTCATTTCACTGCACCTCCTCTTCCACTGGATGCATTTCTGTTGGAGGGTTCAGTATCTTCAGTCCAAGGCTCCTGGCTTTATTGACAATCTCCATACGCTTACGCTGTCCCACTGTTCTGGCAATGCGAACTGCCTGTGTACTTGGGTCTATTTCATCAAGATCCTGTACCCTGGACATCAGCATATCCTGGAAACCTGAGGGATGAAGCCCCTTCACTGCAACGGGACTTCCATATCCTACCCTGGCCATTCCACTCTTTCCAAGGATATAGCGCCGTTTCTTGTTATGCAATCCCTTGGGCCGCCGCCAGTAATTTTTAAGTCTCTTTTTCTTGTGCAGATCAGTCTGGACAAAATTTGGCTTTTTGGCTTTTTGCTTCTTCCTGACTTTCAGCAGTCTCTGGGATTCGGGATCCAGTTCAAGTTCTGCCTTTGGGACTGCTTCGATTTCTTTGTTTTCGTCGTCGTCTTCCCCAGCTTGTTCTTCGAATTCCTTTTCAGCCTCAACTTTTTCAGTCCTGACTACTTCTTGTGTAGATTCTTCAACTGCTTCACCGGCCTCGATATCTTCATATATCTGGGAAACCTCGTTCTTGATCCTCTCAGCCAACTGGTCGGTAATACCTCTAACCCTGGATAACTCCTCAGCAGTGGCATCATTCAAGTCCCCAATCGAAGTATATCCTGCTTCATACAAGGCCTTTGCCCTGGATTCGCCGACTCCTTTGATTGAAGTGAATTCATTGATTATCTCTTCTTCCATTACTATCACCTACGCTGTCGTCTTCTCCACCACGTATATGCCATCCTGGAATACCCTTGGGTCAAACCTTTTTATCTTGGTTGCCTGCTGGATATTAGCTGCAGTCTGGCCTACATCTTCAATAGCTATACCTGAAACAATTACCTCGTCACCTTTAGTCTCCACCTTTGTTTCACCACGTATCTTTGCCTTCCTTGGTTTCTTTTCGCCAAGGAAATTCCCGATACTTAGGTAATCTCCTGTTACTTTTAACTGGATTGGGAAGTGTGAATATAAAACCTTCATCCTGTATGTATATCCACTGGTGACACCATTGATCATATTACTGATATGGGATGCAATTGTACCCATCATAGCTACCTGTTTTTTCCTTTGGTTGAACGAGTCCATCGTAATCTGGTTTTCCTCCAGTACGATGGTAATTCCCGGATACCATAATTCACGGACAGATGAACCCCTGGGACCAGTGACTGAAATGTTGTTACCTTCCAGTACTACAGTGACCTCGTCGGGAATGTTCACGGTCTTTTTCAAATCTTTTGGCATTTTCCACACCTCAGTACACGTATGCAAGCAGTTGCCCGCCAACTACCCGGGACCTGGCCTCACTATGGGATAGCACCCCATCAGGCGTGGTCAGTATCAAGGTACCAAAATTACGGGCCGGAAGGTAGCGTTTCTCCCATTTTTCAAAGTCATGGTACCCCACAGATGACCTGGGTTTGATGACTCCGCATTTGTTGATCTTTCCAATAAGTTCCACTTTGATCATACCCGACTTGCCGTCGTCTATGAACTCGTAATTGCCAATGTACCCTATATCCTGCATTACTTTCAATACATTGCTTATCACTTTTGATGCAGGATGTATGATGCAGTCGGGTTTTCCTGTGCTCTCTGCATTGATTATGGTTGAGAGTGCATCTGCCAGTGGGTCTAATAATACCATTTCATTCACCTCACGAATATTTGTTAAATCCCATGTCAGGTGCAATTTCCCTGAAACACTGCCTGCACAGGTATATTCCGTATTTCCTTACCAGACCCTGTTTCCGGCCGCACCTGCGGCACTCGTTGGCACCTCGGCCGAACTTGTTTTCTATCTCTGCGACTTTTTTTTTGTTCATGCCACTACCTCCACACCGTGATACTCATTCATAAAGGCCATAGCACCCTGCTTTGTCATCTTGTGACTGTTTGGTATCTTTCGTTTTCCAATCTTGCGCCTGTTTATCCTGTAACCCGGCCTGATTAGTGACACAGTCACATCCATGCCATAAATACCAATATTAGGGTCATACTTCATTCCTTCATAATCGGTATGTTCCTCTATCCCAAAACTGAAATTCCCTGTATCATCGAACTGGGATTCCCCGAGTGAATTCTCGATAATGCCAAGACTGGTCTTCATGAAATTCTCTGCAAGTTTGCCTCTTAGTGTTACTTTACACCCGATAGGTTCGTTCTTCTTAATGGCAAAGGTTTGCAGTGTTCTCTTGGCTTTTGTCCTTACAACTCCCTGCCCGGTGATCTCACTAAGAATGTCTTCTGCCTTATTGAGCCTCTCACCACTCTCGCCTACGCCTATGTGGACTGTGACCTTATCTACCCTGGGTATTGTCATAACATTATTCTTACTCATTGATCTCATCTCCCAGGTTGAATTCCGGTTTGTCAGTACCAACTACGAACACGTAATCCTCAATGGTCTCGAACTCTGTACCATCGTCTTTTAACAGCACTACCATGTTATGCCTGCTGCTGCGTACGGACTTGATCTCCTTGATCTTAGCAAGCTGTCCTGAATGGGTACCGCCTATGACTACAGCCAGGTTCCCTGGTTCGTACTTGATGTGTTTATGTACGCTTTTTTCGGGAATATCGAGAATGATCGTATCCCTTGTGTTATAGTCATTGCTGGCAAGGATATTAGTCCCATCATGAAGGTTCAACTGTACCTTTCCGTCCTTGACTGTGGTCTTGTTGAGTATCTTGCATGGTTTCCTTGGTTTATCCACATCCAGTTCGTTGAGCCTTAATCGACCCTTGGGGTCCAGGAGCATCCTGTAAGATGCTCCCAGCTTTGGGGCCTGGATCACATCAAATATGCCAACCGGGAACTTATGGTCCCTTCTCACAATACCGTCAACCAGTATGTTACCCTCGTTTAAGACACGCTTTGTCTCACGCATATTATCTGTTAATTTCAATATATCCCTGATAAGCACACCCAGCGAGATAGCCTGTTTAAGGGAATGGGGGCCTGGTTTTGGTTTGGTCACCCAGATATTGGTCTTCTTGGATATGGGCCAGCTTCTGGGTGCTGACACTCTCTTCTGATGTCTGCTCACTCTTCTTCGCCTCCTCTGGTGAGGGTAAGTATTCTTATATCGTCATTGAGTTCAAGTTTGGTTATCATTACATTGGACGGTTGTACTGGTCTGGGTACCTCTGTACCATCAGCCTTAGCCACGCTTACGCCTTCCACTACGATGGTACCTCTCTTTAAGTCCACCAGTTCCACCTTACCTTCAGTACCGGTATGGTCACCTCGCATGACCATTACAGTGTCATTCACATTTACAGGAATGTTGCGCTTATTGTACTTGGCCCTGAGTTCATGACTTAACTGGACACTCATCAATTTCTGGCGCTGGTGAAGCGACGCATTATAGCGTGCCTTGCGCTGTTTTCTTGGTTGTTTGGATTCGATCTTCATTGATAAGCACCTCATACTATAATTGAAGCTGCCGTGGCTATCTTGCTGAATCTTTCAGCCGCTTCCCTAGCAACCGGCCCTTTGATCTCGGTACCTTTTGGAATACCGTCCAGATCAGTGATCACTGCGGCATTATCTTCAAAGGAAACACGAAGTCCGTCCGGACGCCTGTATTCTTTTTTTTGCCTTATCACCACTGCATTCAGTATCTGCTTACGCATCTCAGGTGTGCCCTTCTTGACACTGACCACCAGCATATCTCCTATTCCGGCTTTTGGATGCCTGTTCTTGACACCCCTGTACTTTTTCACGGAAATGATCTCTACCTGCCTGGCACCTGTATTATCCACACAGTCCAGCCTGGCACCGGCATTCAATGCACGGGGTATCTTGGCTTTCATCCCGATCATTTGGTCACCTCGATCACTACGAATTTCTTAGTTTTGCTAAGCGGCCTGCATTCTGCGATCTTTACCACGTCCCCCTCCTTTGCATTGATACAGGGGGGATTATGGGCATGCATCTTTGACTGCCTTTTCTCATATCGCTCATACTTAGTGACCAGTTTCTCAAAGGTCCTCTTCACAACAACTGTTTTATCCATCTTACTGCTGACCACTGACCCGGTAAAAACCTGACCTCTTACTGGCAGTGTCCCATGGAATGGACAGTTGATATCATTACACTCCTCATCAGGAGAAGCATTGATGTCCAGTCCTATGTCTCGTGTCATCTTATATTCCTCATTATTATATGATATTTATTTATTCTTTCTTCGTCTGAAGCTTTTTTTGAACTTTGTCTGAATGCGGTTTTCAGGTTGTGAGAGTAGTAAAGTTCCTTTTACCTTGACCCGCGTTCGGGCATCTGGCAGGTAACGTCTACCATTGCCCCAGGGTATTGTAAATATGAAATCAGTATGGGATTTGGGCACCATTCTAACATGCCCGCCGTCCACATCGATCTTCAATATATTCCTGGTTTCGTCGATCACCTTTCCTTTTATTCCTATTTGATATGGATTAGTGCTGTCCACCACCTCTACCTCAAGCCCTATCAATTCGTGATGGATGAGGTTGCGGGGTGATATCTGCATATATTACCTCTTATTCTCCGGTCTCCTTCTGGATGGTCTTGATCCTTGCAATGGTCCTTCGCAACTCACCGATGCGGCCCGGGTTCTCTGGGGCACCACCTGATGATGCAATGGCACGTTCCCTGATGAGTTCGGCATTAAGTTTCTCCAGCTCGTCCAGTTTCTCTTCCCGGCTCAGGTTACGGATCTCGTCCACTCGCAGGATCGCCATTAATTTTCATCTCCTTTGGTTTTATGTGTCCTGGAACTGGGGTGCCAGTAATCATAACCTTCGTGTTTGTGTTCTTCCAAACCATCGTTGATACGTGTCTGTTCACCTTCCGGCAATTCAATATCAGGCGATTGAACTGGCTTATCAACTGTTTCCATGCTGGGTTCTGCTTCAACAGCGGTTTTTGCTTCAACAGTTGATTCCGCTTCAACGGCTGCTGCCGGTTCTTCTTCAGTGACCTCGGTCACAGGGACCGCTGTAACAGCTGGATGGGGTACAGACATGGGATGCCAGTCCAGGTCATCGTGTGTGTGTTCCCACACACTGCCTACCTGCCTGATATTCTTCATCCCTGGCTTCTCCGGAGTTTTTTCCAGTACCTCTTTGATACCTTCCTTTGCCTTTGCCTCAGGGGTCTCAGGTGCAGCCGGTTTTTCGTCTTTTAGCATGTAGAACTTACCTGGCAGTTCAGTGCCGGGTTGTACAATACGTACACGGCATCCTATAGTACCCAGCTTTTTCACGGCAGTGGCAAAACCCGTATCTACAAGTTCTTCAGCCGGTTTACCTGCATGCTTGATGTATCCTTCTACCATCTTGGATACCTTGGACCTGGGTCCAGTGAACTTTCCTGATAGGACTATCTCACAGCCCAATGCTCCAGAATCCATAATTCTGCGAAGCATATTATAACCCGCTTTCCTGAAGTACCATCCCCTTTCAAGTGCATTGGCCAGACGATTTGCCATCATCTGGGCATTGAGTTCAGGTACCTTGATCTCCTGTACGTCGATCTGGGGATTATCTATATTATAGACATAGGACATATCATTGGTAAGACGGTGTATGGTCTTGCCGCCTTTACCGATGACCATTCCAGGTTTCTCTGCAAATAATGTAATCTGGGTGCCCATAGGCGTACGGTTAATGACCATTCCACCGTATCCGGCACGTTCAAGCTGCTTAGTAAAATATTCATTGATCCTTGCCTTGGTCAGCCCGTCCTGCACGAACTTTCTTTCTATTCCCATGTTCATTGCACCTCCTGGATTATCATTTCTATATTCACTGTCTCTGTATTCTTTGGAGATGACCTGCCCCTTGCCCGCGGCCTGTAGCCCCTGATGACCCGGCCCTGTTTGGTAGCGATGTGGGCTATCTTCATATTATTTGAATCCAGGCCCTTATATTCGGCATTGGCTTCGGCATTCACCAGTAACTTAATAAACTCCTTTGCAGCCTTCTGTGGATACCTGCCTGCAGCCATGGGGCCTCTGCGGTGTCCCATACTGTCGTTATAACGCTTGAACGGGACTGCCTGTTTAAGGACGGTTACATCCTCAAGGTACTTTTTTGCCTGGCCTGTCTTCATACCTTTGATAGCCCTGCATATCTCCCTTGAATGCTTGGGTGAAATATGGAGTTCATGAGCCATGGCCCTTGATGTAGTATCAGGGTCTGCTTGTAATGAATAAGCAATTCTTGCCATCTGGTCTTCCTCCATTATTTCAGCGGTACGAACTTGCTGGACTTGGTAGCTCCCACACCGGCCGAACCGTGTGAAACCCGCTTGCGGGTAAAGGAATATTCACCAAAATAGTGTCCCAGCATCTCGGGTATGACCTCGACCTTTTCGAAGCTCTTCCCGTTGTGTATCTCCAGATTGAGGCCAACCATCCCAGGAAGGATGATCATATCCCTCAGGTGTGTCTTGATGGTTGTATCTCCGTCATTGATCTTGTTCAATATTTTCTTATGTTCATCGCCAAGCCCGCGGTTGATGGTCCTGCGCTGTCTTGCAGGCAGGAGTTCAGCGAACTCTTCCAGGCTCAAACTTTTCAGGTCCTGGATAGTCTTTCCCCTGTAGGTAAACTCACCCTTTCTCTTGGGCAGTTTGGTGGATGATTTCTTTGCCATGCCTTATCACCTCTTTCCTGTTCTTCTTGCCGCAATGGACCCGACCTTCCTGCCTGGCGGTGCTCTTCGGCTAACAGTCTTGGGTCTTCCCGGATGCTGCCATCCACCGCCTCCGAATGGGTGGTCTATGGCGTTCATTGCCACACCGGATACCCTGGGATACTTTGCTGCTCTTGTCTTTAATTTATGATATTTCTTCCCGGCCTTTACAAAGGGCTTATCGACCCTGCCTCCGCCCGCCACTACTCCTATGGTAGCTTTGCACTTCGGGTTCAACCATTTTGTGGCTCCACTGGGCATCTGCACAACGGTCTTACCCACATCATGGGCAATCAGCACGGCATATACACCGCTTGACCTGGCAAATTGCCCGCCGTCACCGGGCTTGTTCTCAATGTTACACAACAGTACACCTTCAGGGATCTCACGCAGGGGCAACGTATTACCTTGCAGTATCTCTGCAGAAATACCGCAGGCGATCTCCTGCCCTACTGCAATACCTTCCGGAATCAGTATCAGGCGTTCTTCTCCGTTCTCCAGGCTGATCCTTGCAATAGGTGCAGACCTGGCAGTATCGTGAAGTATCTCAATGACCTCGCCTTTAACTGTTTCATTCTGGTCCACTTTGATGTGTTTAAGCTGGGCCTTGAACTTGTGGGAGGGTGCCCGATAGGTGGGTGTTCCTTTACCCCGGTTCTGTGAAATAATTCTTTTTCCCATATCTTTTCACCTTCCCTAGAATATTCCAAGTTTGGATGCAAGTTCGCCGGCTGTGTTATCGCCTTCGAAGGCCACGATAGCCTTTTTCTTCCCTTTCATAGTAATCATTGTTCTCACTGAAAGCACAGGAATATCGTACAGTTCCTCGATCTCTCTTTTGATCTGGCCCTTGGTGGCATTGATATCAACCACAAACTGCAATTTGTTCTCGTCCTCGATATGGAATGTAGCTTTCTCTGTAACAAAAGGATGTAATATTATTGACATTGATCACTCCTCCCCTAATACCTTGATAGCAGATTCTGTCCAGATGGCAAGCCTGCCTGCATGGGTACCTGGTGCTAACAGTTCAGCATTCAACCTGTTCACATTGATCACGTCCACACCTGATAGGTTCCTTGCCGCACGTACGATGCCGTTATCCTCGCCAATTACAATAAGCAGGCTCTTGGGCTTCTTGTACTTGCGTCCGCGTCTCTTGCCTCCGCCTGCCCTGATATGCTTACCGTTCTTTGCCCTTATCACATCATCGTACACATTAATGGCCTCCATGAAGCCGATAACCCCTTTAATTGTCTTGATATCTTGGAATTCATCATCAGCTACAATTGGCAACTCAGCATCGAACCTGTGTCCCCTGTTCCGGACCAATTCGGGATTTGCAGTGGCTGCAATTGCAGAATTGATGGCCTTGTAACGTTCCTTCTTATTGATCTTCTCAGAATAATCCTTCTCAACCTTTGGAGGGTGGGCTTTCCTGCCGCCCCTTGCCTGCGAGATACGGGCCACACGGTTGCCTGTCTTGATCCTGGGTACACGGGCTACACCGCGGCCGGGACCCCAGTTAGCTGCCGAAGTCTGCATACCGGCATAGGGTGTGGGGCCGTAGACCTGCAGCCTGTTTGCCTGGGCTGCAAGTACAGCTTTCTTGATCAGGTCGGGCCTGTACATCTCATCAAATACAGCGGGGAGCTCGATATCGCCTTTAGAGGCTCCTGTAATATCCATGATTTTTGCTTTACTCATATCTTAATTCACCCCTGCTTTGACTCTACACTGATATATGATACCTGGGGTGCACCGATCTGCTGTTTATCGCCCCTTATGGCCGGTCTTAGCCTTATAAGCCGCCTCTTCGGACCAGGAACACTGCCCTTTAACAGCAAATAATTCCCGCTTACTTCTCCATAGTTCAGGAATCCACCTTTAGGGGTCACTTCTACGCCGTTCTCCCCAATCTTGATGATACGTTTATTGTACTCTGTTCTCTGGTGATAACCGGTCTGGCCCAGTTGTGGTACCCGCCAGCTTACTCTTGAGGGGTTCCATGGCCCCAGGGTGCCTATCTGCCTGAGACTGCCCTGTCTGCTGTGTTTGTGTTTCATCAGGTTGATACCCCACCGTTTAACAGGTCCCTGTGTACCTTTACCTATGGTGATGGCTAATACGTCGATCATATCACCGGTATTGAAAATTTCAGAAACTTCGACTGATTTTCCGATCATGGATGTTGCATATTCAAGTCTTGTGGCTATATCCCCGCCAACTATCCTGTTCTCCATCACATCAGGCGTCTTTTTTGGGATTCCTGCTATCAGGGACGGGAGCGTATAAGAGATTAAATGGATGTTTGCTACCTTTCCTTCTTCAACCAGTTTCCCTATCTTTTCAAGTGCATTTTTCGTATTGGTTTTCTTTGGTGTGAACAGTTTCTTGTTCAACGTGGGATCAAGGTCAGTGGACCATGCTTCGCCCAGTATTTTTGTGCCGTAAGGTCCTGTTTCTCCATATACCCTGATAGCTGCAATTTTCATTGCAGGTACTTCAAGCACTGTCACCGGAACGGAAATTTCCGTACCTTCGGTGAGACTTTTGGGCTTATCGTCCATCATGATCACATGGGTCATGCCGACTTTATATCCGGCAAAACCGCCCAGCTTGGGCTCATTATTTCCTTTGGACCATGATCTCATAGTAGGTACCTGGCTCTTTGCCCTTTTCCTTGGGCTGAAGGCCAGTGATCCTCGTCTTGGTCTGTGTAAATTTGCCATTCTCTTCCTCCTGGTTATAGGATTATCCTATTCGCTGTGGTGGGACGGTCGTCAGCTTACCTGACCAGGTTCAGCGCAGACAGTGTAGCCCATACGGCCTCTTCTGTCCTTACTGTGGCTGTTCCCTGTCCGGGTATGGTATTGAGCACTTCACAATGGAAGTCAGAGAGCTTGAAGCCCTCATCGGCCAGTATGGTCTCTATACCTTGCCTGGGTGAGCCAAATACCACAGCAGTATTAATAGACTGGTTTGTCTGTTCACCGATCTGTGCCAGGAGTGTGTTGTCGAGCAACTTACCCTGGCGGGATGTGGCGATTATCAGGGCACCTTCTTCTGAATTTTTTTCCAGCGCCCCTGACAGGCTGTCTTCTACTGCTGTACGGTATCCCCAGTATATGGGAATCTCGTCCTTTGTTACCAGCTTTGCTTGTATTGGTCTTCGCGAAAAGATTCTGACATTAACGCGCTCGCCAGTTCGCACTTTCCTTGAAGGTGCTTCGAGGCGGATCGGGCTATCGATTCCGATATCGACCCATGCACTTTTGTCAGATCCGACTTTTTTCTCGCTTTTCTTTTTTTGTGGTCCGGGGACCACTACCCCAACCCGGAATTCTCCTTCGTTGAGGTTCGATGATCTTGATTCGATGGGATGATGCAGTGTCCTTAGCGGTGGTAACACCCCTGCATGCTTTAGCTCCTCCCTAATGGGAAACAGGTGTTTTCGCAGGTACTGTGGTGTTTCTGCATATCTCAGCAGCAGGTCTATAAACCTACTGTCATCGAATTGCGGGTCGCGGTAGATGATTATCTTCCCGACCCTGAACACTGATGCCGCTCTTGCAATCTGTCCGACCTTATATGTCTTTATTCTCCTGTCCCTTGTTTCTGCTGTCAGGGATGAGGGGATGAATATTGTCAGGTCTGGACTTCTATTGTCCTGGGCTAAATATGGCATAAGTACTTTCCGCATATGATATTGTAAGAGATATATAAGTGTTTGCCAGTGTTTTTCGTTTCGGCAGAAATCTTATTACCTATAATGGATTTCTATATTATGAGGTGCAGTATAATATGTGTTTTGTTGATTCAAGCACTGCAGATAGCGTGGACCTGAGCGCTGCTGCAATGACAAGATATGAATGCAGTGCATGTGGAAACAGATTCAAAGGTATGGGAAATAAGCTGTCCTGCCCCACCTGCCAATCCACTGACCTGAAAAAACTGGATTAAGATATGCTGATCGAATCCATAGAAATGGTAAACGGCACGGCACTGGGTCTGAAAATGGATATGGAGCATGCGCCGCTACTGGTCATAAAAGCACCCAGGGGTTTTGTAATGTGCGGATACCTGGATATTTCCATGGCAGAACGCCTGGATGACGTCGCCGTAAAGGTGACCGGTGTAAGCAATTTCGAGGACGTTCTGGCAGCCAGTGTGGTGGAGGCCACCCCGGCAGCAATCGATCTGGGAATTGAAGTGGGAATGCCAGCCAAGCAGGCCCTTGAGCGTATGTTTTAGAAACCTCTACCTTGCTTATCGGGAGAATAAATAATTCTATATAAGTGGCAGAGTTGAGGTTATTGAATACGTTATTTTCCATATGTGGCAGAGTTGAAGCTATAAAAAATAATGGTACTCCCCCGGATGTACCTTTTCAATCACTGTCCTATCAAAAACATCACTCTCATCCAGTTCATTCTCAACATAACCAAGATTACGAAGCACTGGTACAAAAGCCATCGTTGAATCAATATACTCCCTGGGAAGACCTGCACAATATCTGGGAGATACCCGGTAAGTCTGCATGATAAAATCACTGTCAACCACTTCAACCAGATCGGATACTACCTGGGCGGCACGCCCTGGCTCATTCCGTATTAGATTGGAAGCATCCTCGTGGAGCTGCAGGAAATCCTCTACCAGTCCACGTCTGTCCCGCAGCAGTTCACGGCTTACAATAATACCATAACTTGGATTAAAGGGCCAGAGCTTTGAAGGCGGGATCACAACCTTTGTACCGCATACCCTGGCAGCCGCAACCGACAAAGGCGGCGTCCCAATAGCCGCATCCACCTGGCCGTCATCCAGTGCATCGGGAATAAAATCTGCCCACTGAAAATTCCTTACCTCAATAGACCCGCCAAGGTCATGCTCCTCCAGCAGGTTGCGGATAATTACATCATGGATAGAACCTGACGGCGGACACCCGATTACACCGCCCCTGAACTGCTCCAGGACCGATGCCATATCCCCGCCCTTATCCTTAAGCGTACTGCACCCGGGCGGCCCGATCATCACAGTCCCCTCCATATGGCCGCCGCCCACGCATATGATGGGCACGCCCCTGTCAATACCTATCATCACAGGGGGCAGCCCGATATATCCAATATCCACCTCGCCCCTGGAAAAAGCATCCACGATAGCCGGGCCTCCGCCGAACATGCTCCATTTGACTGTAAGGCCCAGTTTATCCTCAAGCCATTGTGTACCCATAAGTATGAACGAAGTATGGTAGAATGTGGAGAGGTGACCTATACGTAGTTTCTTATTAGCCATATATTACCAATTATAATATCCAATATACTTAGATAATCTTTGCCCAATACAAATATTAAAAAAGGGAAGGCCATTATAAAATGGCCAGACTTTAATTTTCAAATCCAGGTTTTTGTTTATACACTTGCTTTAATTCTTTTCCAGCTGGAAATGGTTTCAACCACCACAAGAAGTGCCAGCACAAGCAAAATAATTACCGTGCCGCCCAGTAAGTAATTCTTGGCCGGTATCAGGTCGATAGCCAGGAACACCAGTGCCGCTATCGTAGTCAGCAACATGAAAATGCCAGGATATAAAGTATATCGTGACGGTTTTTTCAGTCCCACAAGCCAGATAGTAACTACAAACAGTGTCAGGGCTGCAATCAACTGGTTCGCTGACCCGAAAACCGGCCAGATAATGGTCCAGCTATCAGTAAGAGCAAGAGCGCCTGCCGGTATTATCAAAACTATTGTGGATACATACCTGTTATCCATCACTGTAATACCAAGTCCGTTACTTCCGAACAGTTCTGTACCTACAAATCTTCCAAGCCTGCTTGCCGTATCAAGTGTGGTCATGACAAAAGTCTTTATTATCATCATGCCGACCACAGTTCCCAGCGTTAAACCAAAGATTGGGGCCACCAGGTGACCATAGCCGGTACCGAACGTCAGTATCCAACCCTGCTTCAGGAGTACAGGATAAGATATTGATGGGTCATTGGTGGCCCAGCTCAATCCTGCGGTTACTGCAAGTAATGCCAGAATGGCCAGAACACCTTCCACCAGCATGGCACCGTATCCTATCACTTTTGTATCGGATTCTTTCTTGATCTGTTTTGAAGTTGTCCCGCTGCTGACAAGTGAATGAAAACCAGAGACTGCCCCACATGCAACTGTCACAAACAGTATGGGCCAAAGATATCCAGCACTACTATTGACGCTGATAAAGGCTGGAGTGGAAATCGTCGGATGAACCACAGCCACACCAATAAATCCTATTGCTAATCCAATGAATAGCACATATGAGGCCAGATAGTCCCTGGGTTGAAGTAATGTCCAGACCGGCAGCACTGATGCGATAAATGCGTACACAAGAAGTATCACAACCCAGTAAATGAAAGGATCACTTACAGGCAGTTCAAGGGGAAAACTCAATCCCAGGTATATGAATGCAAAGAGAAGCAACAAACCCAGTGCCGTTCCGATACGTGTATCTATCCGGAGCTTAAAACCCATATAACCTACAAGTAGTGCAATGGGTATCAGCATCAATGTGGGCAGGACGATCTCTGGTTTATTGATCAATGCTTTTGCCGCAACTACGGCAAAAACCGCAACAATGAGTATCAATGTAAGCCAGATAAAAGCTGCAAATATAAGTTGTGCTCTTCTGCTCATGACTTTTCCGGCAACACTTGCAATGCTTTTACCTTCATGCCGGATGGATGCCACCATGGAACTCATATCATGGACACCTCCAATAAATATAGAGCCGATAACGATCCACAAAAATGCCGGCAGCCAGCCAAAGAGGGACGCTGCCACCACCGGACCGATTATAGGACCTGCACCTGCAATGGATGAAAAATGGTGACCGAACACAATCCGTGATCTTGTCGGGACATAATCCACACCATCGTTCATGCCAATGGCTGGTGTTTCATTGTCATCATTAATGTCAAGTAGTTTTGAAATTTTTGTTCCATATATAACATATGCAAAATATAGGGCTATTAATCCTATAACTGCTATAACTAACGAATTCAAACTAAAACCTCCAAAAGTTTTACAAAAAATCCTTCACATTTATCAATTATAAAATTATCTGAAAAGCAGATGGTTTGAATTTCTTTTATGTAATTTTATTAAAATGCATATTATATTTTAGATTGAATAAATTAAAATATTAAATTATTTACATGCCCTGCTAGAGATTCTCCTCATTAAAATTTTAAAAGCACCTGCATGATTTACATTTTTAGACAAGATGCCCCTGTAGGATAGCGATCTAAGATAACACTGGTTTTTTTGTGAAGTTCTTTTAATTTGAATACTACACAAAAGATAATCCGGTCAACTCCTGTCCGTTATCCTGTCTGGCAGCCTTGTGCTCTTAATTATACTCCGGGTTTCTTTGATGATTTTACAATCAACAGAATGAGTCAATGGGTTATCACCCGATATCCTGGAATAGTACAGGTACTGCTGGGCATATCCGGCATATTGCCCGAAATAGCCGCGTGCAAATTCACCGATGATACCACTCTGTCTGCTTTTTGGACCCACCAGGAACCGGCCGTAGTGTTCATTCATCACTGACAGTATATGCGTATCTACCGGGAATGCCTCCAGCTTATCATAGGCGAACAGCAGCACGCAATCTGCTATCTTTGGCCCGATACCCCGCACTTCCATCAGCAATTCCCTTGCCTCCCTGTACTCAAGTTCAAAGGGCGCGCCCAGGTCAAGTTCTCCCCTGTCCACTTTCCTTGCCACCTCCAGTATATTAGCACTTCTAAATCCCAGTTTAGTCTCCCTCAACCTGCTCTCGCTGGTCTGGGCCAGCACTTCAGCAGTGGGGAACGAAAAATCCCGGCCCAGGTCATCGCCGTACTGCCTGCACAGGTTGGAAATGGAATCCTTGATATTGGGAATGGACTTGCAGCTTGAGGCCATGTAGGATATGAGGCATTCCCAGGGTTGTTGCCTTACCAGCCGCAATCCCCTGAAACGCCTTATCAGATTGTCCATTACAGGGTCGGTGTTTATCCGGCCGTATATCCCTGGCATATCGTCATCCAGCCTGAAATACCGGACGATGCTGTCCCTGTCCAGGCCGGTGTCAACTATCAGGTCACACCCATCCTGTCTTGCCCGCACAATATGGCCCAGGACCACGCCGGTCCACCATTCACCGCTGTGCTGCCACCTGAATACCTGTCCGCAGTCCAGTGTGCTGTCAAGGTCGAAGTCGTTGGTCGGGATACGCATGATCTGGGAATTGTTCCATTACAGGATAATCATTTTCTCAATATCGGTGCACGGGATTATACAGTCCGTATTGTTATAATAATTCCCTATTTTACCAGGTTAACCTGCCACTTAAACCAAATTTTACATATTATCAGGTCTGAGTTAGTAACAGATGGAACTCAATACCATCCTGTTCATTAAAAAGAAGTTCCAGGAACATTACAGGAAAGAGCCGCCTGAGCCTCCGCCGGGTCTTGAGAAACGGGAATGGGGATTTTTAATGTTTGAGCCGGATTCAGGTATGCGGCGGCACAAAGCATTTGTAAGCGTTGGTGAGATGCAGGAATATATCCAGGCCATGGTCCCGGCCCATGTGTACCATTCGGCTGCTTACTACCAGCATCCTAGTGCCCCTACCATGAAGGAAAAGAACTGGGAGGGTGCAGACCTGATCTTCGATATCGATGCCGACCACCTGCCTGTGAAGACTGATTCCTTCAAGGTCATGCTTGATGATGCAAAGCATGAGATCATCAAACTGATCGGGTTTTTGATGGATGATTTTGGGTTTGATGGGGAGACCCTTCATATTGCCTTTTCGGGAGGGCGGGGGTATCATGTTCATGTAAGGGACCCAAGGGTACTGAACCTGGACAGCGCCCAGCGAAGGGAGATAGTAGATTACCTGAGCGGGACCGGCCTTGACCTGGACCACATTTTCAAGAAAAAATATGTGGAAGGTGATGATAAGAGATCAAAGATACTGGTATTTCCATCCGAATCCCAGGGTGGGTGGGGCAGGCTGGTGAACCGCAAATTGATCAGCTACCTGCAGGAACTGGCAGGTGGTGACAATCCTGTAAAGAGACTCATGGAATTTGACAGGATCGGGAAAAAGACTGCAAATAAGATAATAAATACTGTTAACGATCCTGTTCATCTGGAACCTTTGAGGATGGGGAATTTTGATGCATTAAGCTCGATTCCTGCAGGGTTCTGGGAAACTGCCTTGCAGCAGGTCATACCACATATAAGTGTCCATATCGACGAACCTGTAACAGCCGACATAAAACGCCTGATAAGAGCGGCATCGTCCCTGCATGGAAAATCGGGCATGAAGGTAATATCGCTGACTGTGGATGAACTGCACAGGTTCGAACCCCTGGTGGATGCTGTGGTGTTTGGGGATAATGAGATAAAGATAAATGTCACCAGGCCCACTACAGTTGAGATGATGGATGAGCAATTCGAAGTGGAGGAGGGGGCTAATGTACTGCCCGAATATGCGGCTATCTACCTGATGTGTAAGGGTGCTGCCGAATATATGGGGGGAGTGAGATGAAATTCGAAGAACTTGTCCGTGTACTTGAGGAAGAGAAAAAACCCACCCTGTCGAGGATAGCTCCTGGTTTCTACTCAGCAGTACAGGAATATATCAAGGAACTGGAAGAAGCTGACCGGAAAATATCCAGGAGACATTCCGAGGAAAGTATCATGATCCAGTATGAACTGAAGAATGCCCTGTCAACGGTTGATAAGATATTCAACAGGCGTACACGCAAGATTATTAAAATGGCTTCTGGCAAGGCATTTTCTAAAAATCATACTAATATCACTCATGATATTGAGAATATGACCCCGGAGGAGAGGCATGTATATCAGCAGGTACTGGACGCAATCCTTTCAGGTAAGAAAAATACCATAGAACCCATCCTTGGCACATTAACTGAAAATGAACCCGGTATTAAGCCGGATAGTAAGCCAAATATTAAACCTGACATTAAATCAAGTATTCAACCTAACATTGAATCAGGTATTAAACCAGACAGTAAACCTGACATTAAATCAAGCATTAAACCTAACATTGGATCAGGTATTAAACCAGACAGTAAACCTGACATTAAATCAAGCATTCAACCCAACATTGAATCAGGTATTAAACCAAATATTCAACCTAAGATTAAATCAGATAATAAACCAGACAGTAAACCCCGCATCAAATCTGACATCACAACACCAGTGCAGGATACTGATGAACACCTGGTTCCGGCAGACGATGTCGGTGATAAAACGTCTGGAGCGATATCAACTGATGCAGGGACATCACCAGGGGTGTCGGATCAAGTACCAATTGATGATAAACAGGATATATCGGGGGCATCGGCAGCCGATAGTACACCTGGAACTGAAAAATCATCCCCTCAGGAAACAAAAACACAGGTTACCTCTCCACCACTTCATAAAGAAGAAATAGGCAGGGACTCTGATGAAAAAGGCAAAAAGGATATAAATAAAGAATACATTGTTGTGCGATTACTAAAGGACATCCCAAAGTTTAGGGGTGCCGATGGACGCAACTATATACTGGGTGCCCAGGACGTGGCTGTTTTACCGAAAGTAAATGCGAAACCCCTCATAAAACGTAAGGTAGCGGTACAGATCGAAAGTACTTGACAATAATTAGAATAAATAATATCACTCACAAAGGATGAAAATAATATGAAGATGCCAACAAAGTTCAGGACGCATTGCCCATTTTGCAAGACCCACACAGAGCATAAAGTAGAAAGGGTCAAGAAAGGTAAGGCATCGTCAATGACGAGAATTACGAGACAGAAACACAGACATCAGGGAATAGGCAATACAGGCAAGTTCTCAAAGGTGCCTGGCGGCGACAAGCCGACCAAGAAAGTAGCACTGAGGTACCGGTGCACCGTATGTAAGAAAGCATACCAGAAGAAATGTTTCAGAGCCGGTAAGTTCGAACTTACGGGGTGAATGCAAAAATGTTACAAGAACCAAAAAGCAGATTCCTTAAAGTCAAGTGCAATGATTGCGAGAACGAGCAGGTGATCTTCGGCAGTGCCAGCAGTATTATTGTCTGTCAGGTATGCGGCCGCACACTTGCAGAACCCACAGGCGGAAAGGGAATAATCAAAACACAGATTATCGAAGTACTGGAATAGATACATAAGAATTCATACCGGAGATAAATATGGAACGAAAAGGCTGGCCTGAAGAGGATGAACTGGTTGTCTGTACAGTAAAGCAGGTCAAGGACTTCGGTGCATTCACCGAACTTGACGAATATGGCCTAAAGGAAGGCCTGATCCATATATCCGAGGTAGCTGCCGGTTGGGTCAAATACATCAGGGACCACGTGAGAGAGGGGCAAAAGATCGTCTGTAAGGTCCTGAATGTTGAACCTACGAAGCATCATATCGACCTGTCGTTGAAGGATGTTAATGAACACCAGCGGCGGGAAAAGATACAGGATTGGAAGAATGAGCAAAAGGCCGAAAATTGGATAAATTACGTGGCTGAGGTCACCAAAACCGGTCCTGAAGAACTGGAAGAACTTATCGACCAGCTCTATGAAATTTATGACAGCGTATATGCAGCTTTTGAAGAAGGTATGCAGAACGGGGCAGATGCATTGATAGATGCAGGGGTGAAAAGTGCACAGGCCGAAGCCATCAGCAATGTGGGAATTGAAAATATAAAAATACCGTATGTGGAGATCACAGGATACATGGACCTGTCATGCCCGACGCCCGAAGGCGTGGATGCCATCAACAAATCCCTTAAATCCGCTGCTAAGATCAAAGTGGATGAAGACGTGAAAGTTGATGTCACCTATATGGGTGCCCCGAGATACAGGATACATGTTACAGCTCCTGATTACAAAAAAGCCGAGAATGTACTTAAACAATCGGCAGATGCAGCTATCAAGGTTATAAAGAATGCCAAGGGTACAGGCTCATTCCACAGGCATAATGAAGCCAAGGCCTGAAGGATTATTATGGGTCAACATATCAAATACTGTACAGAATGCGCCAATTATACTCTAAAAGACAAGTGCCCATCCTGCGGCGGTACAACTATTAACCCGAAACCTGGCCGGTTCTCACTGGAAGACAGGTACGGTAGATACAGGCGATTGATGAAAAGCCAGTTAAAAGAGAGCTAAATGCAAATGAAAGAAACAATTGTAAAGATTTTAAACGAAGTCGAACTGGAAGACCCCATTCTGATCGAAGGTCTGCCAGGTGTGGGCCATGTGGGCAAACTGGTAGCCGAGCAGATGGTGGAAGAACTTGAAACTGAGAAGATCGTGGAGATATATTCTCCCCATTTTCCTCCACAAGTTATTGTAAAAGATGATTTTTCAGTTGAACTTGTAAAAAATGAATTCTATGCGCACAAATCAGATACCCATAATGACCTGCTGATCGTGGTGGGAGACCATCAGAGCGTTACAAATGAAGGACATTATGAAATCTCTGGTATCATCCTGAACATAGCAACAGAGTACAACGTTAAGCGTATCTATACCCTTGGTGGCTATGGAACAGGACAGCTTACTGAAAGCGAATCCGTGCTGGGTGCAGTGAACAATACCGACATGATCGAGGAACTTAAAGGATATGGTGTGGAATTCAAGGAAAACGAACCTGCAGGTGGAATAGTAGGCGTGTCGGGCTTACTTCTGGGTTTGAGTAAAATAAGGGGTATTGATGCCGCTTGTCTTATGGGTACTACTTCAGGTTATCTTGTAGACCCAAAAAGTGCACAGGCCGTACTAAGCGTACTTAGTTCTATCCTGGATATGCAGGTCGATACCCAAAGCCTGGAGGAAAGAGCCAAGGACATGGAGCGTATAATGGCAAAGATCCTTGAAATGGAACAGATGCAGGGACCACGTGAGATTGGTGTAGACGAAGACCTGCGGTATATCGGTTAACAGAAAAAGTAAAAAGGTTAGGAGGCCGTCCCCCCAAAAACGGCCGCTCTTTCACTTACTTGATAATGATATTTTCCTGGTATCTCCCTCTTACATATTATTTAATATATAATCTCATATTATTAAATAGATGATATTATATTTAACAGATATATAATATTACATTTAATAGGTATAATACTCATCAATGTTTTTCTTCAATTTTGTACCTTCCCTAAGTCCAATTTTCAACGCCTTTTCATTAATGGGCAGCAAATCCGCCCTCATACGCTCTTTCAGTGCTTCCTTTAACGATACCGGTCTTACGATATCGGTAAGAGCTATTATACTTCCCAGTGCGATCACATTGGCGATAATAACCACACCTGCCTTTGTGGCCAGTTTTGTAAAGGGAATGCTATAATGTTTGATAGGGGGGTGGTGCATGACCAGTGTAGAATCCACGATTAAAATACCATCATCCTTCAATTCAGGAACAAATTTATTACATGATTCCTGGTTCATAGCAAGTATAATATCCATTTTTTCAGGTATAGGATAATCGATGGGCTTGTCACTAATGATCAGGTTTGACTTGCTGGCACCACCCCTGGCTTCAGGGCCGTAACTACTGGTCATTGTCACGTTCTTTCCGTCCTTGACTGCTGCATGTGCCAGCAGCGCGCCACCCAGGATAAGACCCTGGCCACCCGAACCTGATAAGCATAAATTATGTTGCGTCATAGCCTGTCATCACCTGCCTTTTTAACAATCTGTCTGTATCTTTCCAGGTAATCAGGTTCATCCAGATCTACAAGAATACCGACAGGGAACTGCTCGCCTACCTCTCCGGACGGTATCTTCTTAAATGCCGGGTTAGAGATGGAATTGTTTTTAAACCACATCATCATGTCCACCGGACTGCCTTTTTTATTGCGCCTTCCATACTGTACCGGGCACTGGGACATAGCTTCTACCACACTGAAACCTTTCTTGTCGATAGCCCTGTACAGCAGGGCATCCAGCATCTTGGCATGATATGTAGTTGACCGTGCTACAAAGGATGCACCACAGGCTTCCACCAGTTTACAGATGTCGAATGGCTTTTCTATGCTGCCGTACTGGGCGGTACTGGCCTTGTGTTCCATGGGCGTGGTAGGGGAGTACTGACCCCCGGTCATGCCGTAGATGTTGTTGTTGACAATAAGGGCGGTCAGGTCTATATTTCGGCGGCAGGAATGTATCAGGTGGTTGCCGCCAATGGCAGTGGCATCACCATCCCCCATGACCACGATAATGTTAAGTTTTGGATTTGCCAGCTTGATGCCTGTAGCAAATGATAGTGCCCGGCCATGGGTAGTATGAAGAGTATTAAAGTCCAGGTAAGTGCTCATCCTGCCTGAACAGCCTATACCGCTGACAAGCACGATCTCGTCCTTGGTAAACCCTGTCCTTTCAATAGCCCTGACAAGTGCACCCATGACTATGCCTATACCACAGCCCGGGCACCATACATGGGGGAATGTCTTATCAGGCCGCAGGTACTTGTACATGGTCTCTGAAGTATGTATCATAATGCTGTTCCCTCTATCTTTTCCATGATCTGGGCCGGGGTTATCAGTTCACCATCTACTCTGGTGACCCGCACCGCTCTTTTTGGGCAGGATTTCAGCACTTCACCATAGACCTGCCCGTAGTTCATCTCTGGCACAACGAACAACTTAACCCTCTTACTAATGTTCTCCAGATGGAACCTGGGGAATGGCCACAGGGTTATGGGTCTGAGCAGTCCGACCTTTAGCCCCTCGCTCCTGGCAATATTTACGGCCTCACGGGCAGAGCGGGCCACACTTCCGTGTGCCACGATACAGATGTCGGCATCTTCAAGCATATATTCCTCTATCCTGATAATATCATGCAAATTGTTTTTGATCTTGTAGATAAGTTTGTCCAGGCACTGTTCCACTTCTTCATGAACCAGTGTGGGAAAGCCTGATTTGTCATGTACCATTCCAGTCACATGGTATCTGTATCCATCACCGAATGGCACCAGGGGTACTATCTCACCACCAGGCAGGTCATCGTAAGGATTATACCAATCCGGTGGTACAGAGGGTTCAGGTCTGTCAATAACCTCAATTTTTTCAGGTAACTGGACATTTTCCCACATATGACCGACTAACCCATCCATGAGCATGATCACTGGACTGCGATATTTCTCAGCCAGGTTAAACGCATGGATTGTGAGGGTATAGCATTCCAGTACCGATTGGGGTGATAATACAATGATGGGATGGGGGCCGTGGGTACCCCAGCGGCTCTGCATCACATCGCCCTGGCTGGGCCTGGTGGGCATTCCGGTACTTGGCCCGCCCCTCATTACATTTACTAATACGCAGGGTATCTCTGCCATTGATGCGAAACCCAGGTTTTCCTGCATTAGCGAGAATCCGGGGCCACTGGTGGCGGTCATGGATTTGACTCCGGCCAGTGATGCACCGATAATGGCACCCATACTGGATATCTCATCTTCCATTTGTATGAAAGTACCCCCTATCTTTGGCAGTTCGACTGAGAGAAACTCAGCGATCTCTGTGCTGGGTGTGATGGGGTATCCGGCAAAGAACCTCATCCCCGCCGCCAGTGCCCCCAATGCACAGGCTTCATTACCATGAAGTACTATATCCTTATATTTTTTCATGTTCAGCCTCCTTTACGTTAGGATTATTTTGCACTGTAATTGCATAGTCGGGACAGTGGATGTCACACAGGCCGCACATAATACAATCCTTGGGCCTGGCTGCATAAGGATATCCGTTAGTGCCGCTTTCCAGTACATTTTTAGGACAGATGGCTATGCAGATGCCACATTTCTTGCACCATCTGGAAAAGATATGTATGGGGTCGTCATTTTTCTGTTTCATCCTGGTAAACGTCCATCTTTATTTGGATATGAAGTTAAACAATATGTCAGTGTTTGGGAAATATAAATAATATTCGATAAGAGTAAGCTATCTTAATGGGAAATATTTTGGACGTATAGGAATTATACACTTTCCTGCAGGTTTAGAAAATGCGGACGAAGTGAGCATTTTCTTAATGTAGAAAATGAATGAATGGAATACACGATTAAGTTGCCTATTTTACAGTACAACAAAAAAATGAATCCACTCCGGTTTGGAATAGAAATAGGCCCCGACTCCCCCAGGGGCCTCAATTGTTAATTAACATGGAATGATAGGCCTGAAATCCCAGGTAATTTGGCTATCAGACGATAATATGACCTCTAATATGCCATATGGTATGCCAGTTTTTTCTTTTGCGATAAGTCCATTTTTCCATATACGGCGTCATACAGTGCCATGACCTGGTTCGTATCGGTTGGGTCTTGAAGCTCATGGGCCGCTTGTTTGAATATCTTCCATAGATTTTCCGGATGGGAATTTATATTATCAACGGTTTTTTGTGCTATTGGTTCTATAGTTTCCTCGATTACTGGTATGTTGGCCTTCCGGTTCTTGTCGAATGCTTCCTGATATAGTTCAAATGCTTTAGGGTTTGTCTGTTCCCATGTTCTTACATGAGGTGGTAGTTCCATTTCTTCGGACATAATTCATCATTCTCCATTTGTATCATTAATACAATTTTTTGTAATATTTAGTATTACGATTTTACATATTCGTATTACAAATATATAAGATTTACGCTATATCTGGCCTTGAGACATAATTATTTTGTGATTCAATATGCTGCGGCTTTTTTTGAAAAAATATATTCAACCATCTTCCCTGCTACACCCTTGGAACTCCGGCTCTCAGCCACGACCACCCCCGCCCGGCGGCGCGTTTGTGCCTATTGCAGCTACCGGGTCAATTCGAGGATTATCAGATGAGGACCCGATCAATACATGAGTTTCGGCCATTTAATTTATTGCGACCAGTCAAATCAAACAAATTTAAAATTATACATGCCCATAATCAATGAAGATAAACTTATTAGTTATTACAACCTTATCAGAATCCATGAACAAGACATATGTTGAGATTACTTCTTCAGTTGGCGCTGTAGCGGTGTTCATTATTTTAATTGTTATTGTCAATACAACATTTTCAGCTTATGCTGCCTATGGAAATGTAGTAATATTACTTATTTATGTGATAAGCGTGGGATTGATCGGCCTTAAACTTGCTGAGATAAGTAACTGACTTTCTATCGCAGTATCTCCGAATAACTCCCGAATTCCTCAATTCGTTTTATATTACTGTACATTTCAAAGTTATACAGCTAATATCCATCAATTTCCAATGCCAACTCTTATTATGTGATTTATTTAAAAATGATTCAAGAATAAATTGAAAAAAAATCGTGCAGGTTAAAGATAGAAGTCCTAACTCAACTGCACATATTTTGACTTTGTTTAAAGCGTGTTAATTATCCGGTATACTCCGGACAAACACATAGTGTATGACTATAAACTTCAGAATTAATATCTCTTCGGTCTATGGTTTTTATAGCACTCTCTGCAGTACACCGGTCTATCAGGATCGGGTACAAAAGGCACTTCGGTTTCTTGACCACAATCGGCACATGTAGCTTTATGCATCTCCCTTGGTCCAAAACCGCCTTTTCTTTCGAAACCTCTTCGTTCCATTTATTTTCATCCATTGTTGTTTTAATCAACTAATACAGAAATCTGCTCATGAGAATATGTGAATCCTTATGAGGTTTAAAGATTAATTGACAACGCTTCTTTACTATCTACTGGTTTATAGTACTATTGCTCAACCTTTTACTTTAGTACTATTGCCCAACATTGTAGAACCGCCAGACCTTAATCAACATCACGATGATAGGACTGTACCGACCTTACATCGATCAGGTTCTCCCGTGCCGCTCTAATACCCCTTGCAGCAGCCATGGCGGCAGCAGTGGTAGTATGGTACGGAATATTGTACTTAATAGCAGATTTTCGGATATAGCTGTCCTCGTAAACACCCTCCTTACCAATAGGGGTGTTCAGTACGAACTGTATTTCCTGGTTATGCATTGCATCAACAATATTTGGCCGCCCCTCATGCATTTTCTTGATAACTTCACATTCTATCCCGTTTTCCTTAAAGAAACCGGCTGTGCCTTTCGTGGCAAGTATCGTAAATCCCATTGAAAACAGTTCCCTGCCAACAAGAAGCGCACGCTGCCTGTCGCCTGCCGCTACTGTGATAAGTGCGGTACCTTCAAGAGGCAATGAAGACCCGGCAGCAACCTGGGACTTGAAAAAAGCAGTCTCAAATGAATCTGCCATGCCCAGCACCTCACCTGTAGAGCGCATCTCAGGCCCGAGCACGGGGTCAACCTCAGGGAACATATTGAACGGGAATACAGTCTCTTTGACACCGAAATGCGGGTAAGTACGCAGGTGGGTGTCCATATCTGACAGTTTTGCACCAAGCATGACCTGAGTCGCAATTTGTGCCATTGATACGCCTGTAACCTTTGACACTAATGGCACAGTACGTGAAGCCCTCGGGTTCGCTTCCAGGATATAAACAATATCATCCTTGATGGCATACTGGATATTCATAAGTCCCACAACCTTCAATTTAATGGCAATACGGCGCGTGTATTCTTTAAGGGTCTCCATTTGTTCCTCTGGGATACCTACGGGAGGCAATACACATGCACTATCACCCGAGTGGATTCCGGCAAGTTCGATGTGTTCCATGATCGATGGGATAAAAACATCAGTACCGTCAGATATCGCATCCACTTCACATTCCAGTGCATCCTCAAGGAACTTGTCTATAAGCATTGGTTTTTCTGGTGTTATCTCAATAGCTCCGGTAACGTATTTTTCAAGCATTTCATCGTCATATACGATCTCCATACCCCGCCCGCCAAGCACATACGAGGGACGAACGATCAGTGGATAGCCTATTCGCCCGGCAACATCCAGTGCTTCTTTTAGTGATCTGGCAGTACCGGGTTCCGGCATGGGTATCTTTAGATTCCTGATAATGTCTGCAAACCGCTCTCGGTCTTCTGCCAGGTCAATGCTCTTGACCGACGTTCCCAGGATGTTCACGCCTGCCACTTCAAGTTCTGCGGCAATGTTCAATGGTGTCTGGCCGCCGAACTGCACGATTGCCCCGATTGGTTTTTCCTTGTCATAGATGCTCAGCACATCTTCTACGGTAACAGGTTCAAAGTACAGTTTATCCGAAGTGTCGTAGTCGGTAGACACTGTTTCAGGATTGCAGTTGACCATGATAGACTCATAACCAAGTTCGCGCAGTGTGAAAGCGGCATGCACACAGGTATAGTCGAACTCGATACCCTGTCCTATTCGGTTGGGCCCGCCGCCGATAATCATGATCTTCTTCCTGTCAGATACTGGAACCTCATCGTCTGCATTGTAGGTAGAGTAGTAATAGGCTGCATCCTCTGCTCCACTCACAGGCACTATGTTCCATGACTGTTGCAGGCCAAGGGATAAGCGCTGCTCGCGTATCTGTTGTTCAGGTACACCCAGTATCTGGCCCAGGTACTTATCAGAAAAACCATCTTTCTTGGCATGGATAAGCAGGTCATCCGGCAGCTTGCTGCCTTTGTACTTCAGGACCATTTCTTCCAGTTCCACCAGTTCCTTCATTTGCTCTAAGAACCAGTGCTTGATATGCGTTATCCTGAACAATTCATCCACAGACATCCATTTTCGAAGTGCTTCGTAAATGATGAACTGACGTTCGGATGAAGGCTCTACCAGTAGTTTTTGCAACTCATCCAGTGATAGGTCGTTGAAGTTTTTGGCAAATCCCAGGCCGTAGCGCCCGGTCTCAAGGGAGCGGATGGCTTTCTGGAATGCTTCCTTGTAATTCTTGCCGATGCTCATGGCCTCGCCAACAGCACGCATTTGTGTACCAAGCTGGTCAATGGAGCCAGGGAATTTCTCAAAGGCCCAGCGTGCGAACTTTATAACCACATATTCACCGGACGGTGTGTACCTGTCCAGTGTGCCGTCGCGCCAGTATGGAATATCTTCCAGCAGCAAGCCGCCTGCCAGTTTTGCAGACACCAGTGCGATCGGGAACCCTGTGGCTTTGGAAGCCAGGGCAGATGAACGTGATGTACGTGGATTGATCTCGATCACGACTATGCGGCCGGTCTCGGGGTCGTGGGCGAACTGGACATTGGTGCCGCCTGTCACTCCGATTGCATCCACAATGCGGTACGAATAGTCCTGCAGCCGCTCCTGTAGTGCTTCATCGATGGTGAGCATGGGTGCAGAGCAGAAGCTGTCGCCTGTATGCACGCCCATGGCATCGATGTTCTCAATAAAACAGACAGTTATTTTGTTACCTTTTGCATCCCTTACTACTTCAAGTTCAAGTTCCTCCCAGCCCAGTACAGATTCTTCCACAAGTATCTGCCCGATGAGGCTGGCCGATATACCCCTGGCACCAATGGTGCGCAGTTCATCCACGTTATAGGCGAACCCCCCACCTGTCCCGCCCATGGTGTAAGCAGGCCGGATGACCACAGGATAGCCGATATCTTTCGCTATCTTTTCAGCTCCTTCTATGCTGAAGGTAGTCTCACTGCGAGCAGTCTCCACACCAACACTGTCCATGGTCTCCTTGAAAATGGTGCGGTCCTCGCCACGCCTGATGGCGTCGGCTTGTACCCCTATGATCTCTACGCCATATTTTTCAAGGATGCCTTCTTCATGAAGTTCAAAGGACAGGTTCAGCCCTTTCTGCCCGCCCAGGTTAGGTAGCAGGGCATCAGGGCGCTCCTTGTCTATGATCTTCTCCAGGGTTTCAATGTTCAGCGGCTCGATATAAGTAATATCAGCCATGCCGGGATCGGTCATGATAGTGGCAGGGTTAGAATTGACGAGCACGATCTCATAACCAAGCTGGCGCAGTGCTTTACAGGCCTGTGTGCCAGAATAGTCAAATTCAGCGGCCTGGCCGATAACGATCGGGCCGGACCCAATAATTAGTACTTTGTGGATGTCCTCTCTTTTGGGCATATCTTCACCTTCTCCAGAAGGGACATTATGGCTTAATACTCTTTTGTATTACACCGATATTCTTTTTATTTCAAAGGTTAGTATCTACACAATGAATATCCAGATAATAGGCGGGTTGGTCAATATTACAGACCTGGGTAGATTTCTCAAACAACTCTCAGACATCGAAAGCACTCAAAATGTAACGGTGCAGGCATTGAACGCTGAGTTGGTATCAGGTAGCAGGCACTTGATGTTCGCTGTAGGGAAGGCCATAAGGTCATTTGGATCGGGCAGGAATACTGCAAATAACCTTGGAATGGAGATAATGCTGTATGCTTCGGGTAACCTGCAGATTGGCCGGGCACTGGGCATGGGTGTAAAAACAGGGGATAACCGTGTAGCTGTGGTAGTGGCAGGTTACAACGGTGTGGATGATGCTATTAGTGCAGTAAATGAAGTGCTGGATACCGTTGACCCTGCAGTACTTAAATATTCAAAGGCCAAGCAGGACGGCTTACTGGAATTTTTCAATATAACTTACGATGAACTGGATGCTGTAGGTGAGAGCAAGATACCTGAACTGGTGCTGGAGAGGGTGGCCCTGGTTGATGTGATCAAATAGGGTAGGTATCGTTTTACAGCCTCTAGAGTTATAATTCTAATTATGATTACAATTATATTTTACAGGTCATACGATCTGCTGGAAGGCATAGTTAATTTTGTCTGGAGTACAATGTAGAACTCACAAAGATCATCTCCTCTCCCGATTGTCCTTTTGGATTTTATCACTGCATCGCCCTTGAATACGTAGTCAGTGGCACCTTTTAGTAAACCATGAGTAATATTACATAGGTGAATATTGAATTTTCCATGAGGGTGTACGAACTGACATTTGGTGACTACATAATGCATCACATTAGGGTCGATCAGTTCCAGGTCTGATTCACGGCCAAGTTTTAAATCAATATCAGAGAATGCCGTTTTAAACGTCTCCAGATTCCAGTCACTAATATTAAATTCCCTTTCATATTCCTTAATTATCTGTTCACCCATTCGTATTCCCAGTTTTTCAACTGTAGTATATATCTCCTTTTTATCCTTTATTCCGTCAAGGAAAATTAAAAAGGCCATCAGTTCATTGCTAAAACCGCCTCTTGAACTCATAAGGCTGTCTACCAGTTCAGAAATTCTTCCTTCAATCTCCCGCTTATGCTGCAGGACTATTAAACTTGAGACTTCAACAGGTTCATAATGATAACCATTCATCTTCAGTATGTTCACCAGTGTTTCGGTTATGGATTCGATGACCTCCTTATTTGAGTATGAATGGAATATCGTGAGCTGGTCCTGGTCAATATCGATCCTGTCAACAATCCGTGAGGTTTCAAATACGGATTTTATCATTGGCAGGAGTGCCTGCAGGTTAATGTCCCGCCTGGGCAGTCCAGTATAGATCAAGAACAGGTCAGTATCATCAGTCGCCTGGCCGGACATCATCTTCTCGTAATTCTTCCTGTGGATCGTTACCATCTGGTAGTTAGTATTAATGTGAGTGCCGACAAGGGTTTTCCAGAATTCTTGTTTTGTTCGGATCTCTTGGATGGTTGTGCCCAGGTCACCAAGATGTACCAGACAGTCCCTGTAAGCCTCACTTGCGTTGTTTCTTTCAATGAACCTGATGCTGGTCTCAGAATACCGGTTGGAAATATGTTCAATACCGATATTATAATCTGCTATGAACAGGCAGATCAATTTCAAGATGAGCGCTCGCTGCCCCTCGCTCCCACCTGAAAGGATATATGTTGAAGATGGCTCGAACCTTGTTTTAGTCCTCCATCCCATCCTGATACACAACTCATTGACCTGCTCCACGAGATTATCAATATATGGGTAAGGTACTGGCTCAAAAAGCCCCTTAACAACGCCTTTTTCCGGAAGAATGCCCTGGCTGTTACCAAGTAACCACTGCCAGATAAGTTTGTCAACTAAAACCCGCTGGTTCTCTATCTTTTCACTTGATACTGCATCATCTATGGCGTTCTCAAGGCTGCCATGGCTTTTGATCATCATGTCCGCGAACTCGATAATCTCCCTGATGCTTGCACTTATGTTCCCCTCGTTCTTTTCAAGGAGTGAAGATAGAATATCCAGATGCTTTTTTTCAAGTGTAATATTGCGTCGTTCCATTTCTACCAGAATAACTTATATGAGCTTCTTCTTTATTAATGCTACGAATGTAAACATCAATGTTCACTCGGGTTTTTTATAATGACATTAGATTAATTTATCTTAATGTATTATTATTAGTGATAAATTCCAGATAGGTGAAAGTGATATGAATAGTGAAAAAACCGCATCAGAGATTGCAGAGGCTGTAATAGATGGAAGTTCGGCTAATGCCCCTGGTTACCTGAATGGCAATCCAAGGCGAAAAGAAGCTGAAAAAGAGCGTCAGGAACTAAAAAAGAAAAAATTAGAGCATGAGGCAGCATTTTTCGATGACCTCATTGACAATTTGCTAATCCCAAAAGGATTTGTGACTGAAAAGGAGAAAAGTTTCATATTCATACAAGAAAATGCTGCCGCTTCAAAAAAGTTCTGGGAAGTATGGCTTGCAAACTATAACAAGTTGCAAGACATGGATGGTAAAATCCCATTAAAATCATATATAGATTATGAATTTGATGTGAAACCATCAAGTCTATTAAATGAAAAGATGTGCACTGTACCTGATAATATCTTTGAAATGGATTTTTACTTTGAACGGCTTGCACGGTTTGCTGCTGATTTCCAGACCGAATGGAAAACACCTCATTTCTATCTGAAAAAGAATCAGTCAGGGGCAAATGTCCTGAAAGAAGAATACGAAACCCCGAGAAATATTGAAGCTGAACAGATCGTCTTAAAGATCTGGGATTTGATAAATGACTTCGACACTGTTAACACTTTGGTTATGGATTATTATAGTAAGGTGCTTAATGAATTGCCTGGAAAAACCATTGATGCAGAAAATTCCAAACAAATATATATGGATATTTTCGGGAATGCCAGACAGGCAAAAGTATTTGAACAAAATAGGTTCGGGTTGTTGAAAGAATATGGCAAGGTACTATTCCTGGTAAAGGATAACTGGGAAAAGCGACTGGAAAGGAAGTACGACAATTTCACTTGTATCGAAGACGTTAGCGATACTATTGATACAATTCTGAATAATAAACTGGAACAGATAGATACGATGTTTTCATAGGAAAACTACTTATCAGTAAAGCAATCCACAGGATTCGTATTTCGGGATGATCGCAAGATTAATCAGAGGTTGGTATGAATAACCTGCATGCATTTTCATTTTGGTCAATCCGGGGCCAAAATGAATAACCCGCATACACTTTCATAGGGGTCGATCCAGTAATGGATTTCACACATATCCTCAGCAGGATCGTAGCGTAAGCATTCCACACATTTGTATTCCATAAGCTCATCCATTATAATCACCAATGGCTAATCTATAATGAATAATACTTATATTATATTAGGTTTTCGAATGTTACTTCTTACGCTTGTTCATGCGCAGAATAAAAATATCCGGTCTCGGCCGTTTGCCTGATGTTGATGCAAAATCAGAATAGCAGCGCGGGCACAGGTTGCGCACATTCACAGAAGCAATTTCCTGCGTGCCTGGGATTATCCTGGCAAATATAAAATTTGAAGGAGAACCTACGGCTTCAGATGTACTTTCCAGCAGTTTCAGGATATGTTCTTCGAATACTTCAAGGTCGTCCACCTGGAATCCCCTCAAATTAGCAGTATATCCAAAACAACCGCACGGCAGGGCAAAAATGTCAAGTTCGATCACCATTACTGCGCGGCCAATTAGCCGCTTTATGCCGTCCTCCAGGTCGGCACGTGTCTTTAAAAGTTCTTCCGGTTTCATCAGGTCTCAATTCCTTTTTTTGTTATAGTGTTCCACTGTACCAGTTTCTCATCAGAAGTGCCTTTATGGTCATACACTTGCGCAATCTCTGATATCTTGCGCTGGCAGTACCCGCATGTATGGCAGACCGTGCTGTGCTTTTTCCATTGCTCGATGACCCCGTCCAGTGCTTTATTCGGGATATTGAACAGATCTACCAGGTCTTTGGGGCAGTCCATCAGGTCCATCAGGTTTCCGTCGTAGCTCTCAGCGGCATAAGCGTTGACACAGTTCAGTATCCAGTTAATGAAATGCGAGCGTCCGCCTATCTTGAATACATCTGTGATGTGGGCATATTCCTTTAGATCCTCTGGTCTGATGAAAGGTGATTTCAGGATCAGCGATGGGTCATTGATGCGCAGGGTCAGGCATTTGTGGTAATAATAGTCGTCCTGCACATTAGGTCGGGGTGGCGGGCCGTTGACATGGGAGAAGAAGTTGAAATGGGCATACCTAAACGGGCACCGGTACAGGCAGCCTTCGTTCACAAGGAGTTTTAGTTCACAGTCCACTGCATCCCTGATGGCTTCAAGCACATCGAAATGACGGTTCACGTTGGAGTCCACCACAATGGACGAGGCTCCCAGTTGCTCGAAGAATTCAGCCTTCTGTGGGCTGTCAACAAATGCCAGTACGCTGACCACCACAGGGATGTTGAACTCGCTGGCGATCATCTCTATCAGGTACGGATCTGCTACTACTACGGTATCCACACCTATGTTCTCAAGGTTTGCGATGTACCAGTGTATGAGGTTATATCCTTCTGTAGTAAGCTGCTGGCCGCCCATGCATGAACTGTTCAGAACCATCTCGATCTTTACATCTTTACTGTGGCAGTATTCGGTATGCCTGGCGACTTCTTCCAGTCCGGCATGGCCCAGGTTGACCCTGCCCGTGCCTATGTAGTCGGGCGAACCTGCCATATAGATGGAATAGATATCATCTGAGCTTTCCAGCATTTGCTTAAGGCCGTCGAAGTGTCCGGGGTGGGGAACATAGAGTTTTTTGTTCATGGTTGGTCAGAGGATTTATGTGGGGTGTGTGTGATAAAGGTTTTTGTCGGGTCATAGATTGATTCAAAGTTCAAAATGCTCAGATCATATCCTGCAAAAACATATTTTAATTACTCATGACATAGGAGGTTCCAATGCACACAAGGTCAGACATTACCAAAGACGATACCAATGACGATACCAATGACGATACCAATGACGATACCAACGACGAGACTGTAGTGCCGGAGATGATCATTACAACTTTGTCGAAGAGTGTAAAAAAATATCTTGCACCTGATTGTGCTGTATTATTTTCAGGAGGAGTGGATAGTTCACTGATAACAGCACTGGCTGTCAGGCATGTACCTGATATAACACTTATTACAGTTGGCTTTTCAGGGTCAAATGATGTGAAATGGGCATCCACTGCTGCACAATTATTGGGTCTAAAGAACAGTCTCATTCTTAAGATAATTGACCTTGATGATCTTGAATCGACAATTCCCTGTGTTATCGAAGCCCTGGAGACTGCAGATCCCATGGCTATCTCACTGGGTGTGCCACTGTACATTGCAAGCACAGAGGCAAAGAGTAGAAATATCAACATGCTGTTGACCGGGCAGGGGGCTGACGAACTGTTCGGAGGGTATCACAGGTATAAGGAGATTATTAAAAAGAGCACAGCTTCCCTGCATGAAGCCATTGTCGCAGATGTGGCACGACTGCCCCGGAGGGATATCCTGCGGGATAATACCGTGGCAGAGGCAGCGGGAATAAAACTGGCAGCCCCATTTCTTGACCCTGATGTGGTTGAGCTGGCCCTTTCCATTCCGGCTGTATTAAAGGTCAGGGAGTTTGATGGCGAACTGGTCGGCAAATACATCCTGCGCAGGGCTGCAGAAAGTGTAGTACCGGCCGAGATTGCATGGCGGGACAAAAAGGCCATGCAGTATGGCAGCGGGGTATGGGCAGGCCTTGGCAGACTTGCCAGACAGGCAGGGTTCAAAAAGCAAGACAAAGGCTATATAAGAAAATATCTTTATTCGGTTGCAGGGAAAAACAGGATTAAACTGGATGTAACATCATGATAACAACCAAGGACGTGGAACATATTGGCTGGCTTGCCAGGTTGAAAATGGAAGAGGAGCAGCTTGAGGGATATGCGGACCAGTTGAACTCCGTACTTGATTATTTCGGGCAGCTGGATGAGGTGGATACCAGGGACGTTGAGCCCACGTACCATGTACTGGAAATGAACAATGTTTTCAGGGATGACAAGGTAACTGATTGCCTCACCCAGGACGAGGCCATCGGCAATGCACCCAAAACACAGGACGGCTACTTCAAGGCCCCAAGGATACTCTGAGGTAATGTAATGATCACAGTATCACAAACCCTGGCAACAATACAGGATTCGTCAGCAGAAGAAGTTGTAAGCCAGTGCATTGACAGGATCGAGACCAGTAAGTTCAATACATTCATCACCGTGGCAAAGGAGTCTGCCCTTGAGGCGGCCAAGAAGGCGGAGGGACATACCGGACCGCTGGCAGGCGTACCAATTGCCATCAAGGATAATATTTCAACCAAAGGTATTCAGACCACATGCGCATCCAGGATCCTGGGTGGCTATATACCCCCCTATGATGCCCATGTAATTGAGCGCCTGAAAGAGGCGGGGGCTGTTATCGTTGGCAAGGTGAATATGGACGAATTCGCCATGGGGACATCCACAGAGACCAGTCATTACGGGCCTACACTTAATCCCTGGAACACAGAAACGGTGCCTGGCGGCTCATCAGGCGCCAGTGCGGCCACTGTAGCAGCAGGTGAAGTGCCGCTGGCCCTTGGTTCTGATACGGGCGGGTCTGTCAGGTGTCCGGCATCATTTTGTGGCGTGGTGGGGCTAAAACCCACTTATGGTGTGATATCCAGGTACGGCTTGATCTCATATGCCAACAGCCTGGAACAGATAGGACCCATTGCTTCTAATGTGGCAGATATGACACTGCTGTTCAATGTGATAGCCGGACATGACCCGCGGGATTCCACTTCCGTACCTGGTGAGAAGGAGTATACAAAAGCTCTGGTTGACGATGTGAAGGGACTTACCATTGGCGTACCAAAGGAATACTTTGGCGAGGGTATAGACCAGGCTGTGGAAAAGTCGGTCTGGGACGGCGTGCACAGGCTGGAAGACCTGGGAGCATCGTGGCAGGAAGTGGAGATGCCGCACACAAAGTATGCACTGGCTGCTTATTATGTCATTGCCATGAGCGAGGCATCTTCAAACCTGGCCCGGTTCGACGGTATGCGCTATGGGCTGCGCCTGGAAAAGGACCACGATTGGCATACTACATACAGCGAGATACGGGCACTAGGGTTTGGCGAGGAAGTGAAACGGCGCATACTCCTGGGTACATATGCGCTGTCGGCAGGGTATATGGACAAGTATTATCTGAAGGCCCTAAAGGTCAGAACACTTATCAAGCAGGACTTCGAGCGGGCGCTGAAAAGTACGGATGTACTTATCGCACCTACTATGCCCACACCCGCATTTAAACTGGGCGAGAAGATCAGCGACCCCTTAACCCTTTATATGGCAGACGTGAACACTGTGCCTGTGAACCTCTCAGGCGTGCCGTCAATCTCATTGCCGTGTGGTTTCTCAAACGGGCTGCCGATCGGGTTGCAGATAATGGGGAAGCATTTTGATGAGGAGACCATAATCAGGACCGCCTATACTTTTGAGCAGAACACTGAGCTTCACACAAAAGCACCGGAGGTGGTATAGATGCGGGAGGAAAGTCTGAAATTGCGTCCATACCTGGACGAGGTCGGTGTGATGATAGGACTTGAGATACATGTGCAGTTGAACAAGCTCAATACCAAGATATTCTGCGGCTGCCCACTTGACTACCACGACGACGGGCCCAACACACATACCTGTCCCGTATGCCTGGGACTGCCAGGGTCGCTGCCTGTAATAAACCGTAAGTCTGTGGAATATTCCATCAAGGTGGGGCTGGCACTGAACTGTTCCATTGAGGAGCATACCCAGTTCTACAGGAAGAACTACTACTATCCTGACCTGCCAAAGGGGTTCCAGATAACACAGTACGATTACCCGATTGCCTCAAGCGGCTACATAAATATCGAGGGAGAGGATGGCGAGGTCCGTGTCCGCATCAACCGGGCTCATATGGAAGAGGACCCGGGCCGGCTGGTGCATGAGGGCGGCAGTATCGAGCGCTCAAAGTACACACTTATCGATTATAACCGCAGTGGTGTGGCACTGCTTGAGATTGTGACCGAGCCCGACATAAGGAGCCCGAAAGAGGCGCGCCGGTTTTTGGATAAGCTGCGCAATATCCTGGAATACCTGGATGTGGTAGATACCACACTTGAAGGCTCTATGAGGGTGGATGCCAATATCTCACTGTCCGGCGGCAGCAGGTCAGAGGTGAAGAATATCAGCAGCCACAAGGGTGCGGAGCGGGCGCTGCTGTTCGAGATAGTGCGGCAGAAGAACCTGCTGCGCCGGGGCGGTAAGGTGGTGCAGGAGACCAGGCACTTTGATGAGGCCAGGGGTGTAACTGTTAGCCTGAGGACCAAGGAGGAGGCGCATGATTATCGCTATTTCCCTGAGGCTGACCTGGTGTCGTTGAGGGTGGCTGACTGGGCGCCCGGGATTGCTAAGACCCTGCCTGAACTGCCTGATGCCAGGCGGGAGAGGTTTGTGTCCCAATATGATATTACTGATGACCATGCAAAGAGCCTGACCTCTGAGAAGAAGGTGGCAGATTTCTATGAGCAAGTGGCGGCTGAGGTTGACTCGAAACTGGCTGCCGTGTGGATTGCTGATGTACTAAAGGGTGAACTCAATTACAGGGACCTTGGCATAGATGCATTTGCCAGCGCAAATATGGTGCAAATGGTGAAACTGCTGGCCGGGGATAAGATCACAGAGCAAAGTGGTGTGGAGGTTATCCGTACGATACTGGATGAGGGCGGCACTCCTGATGAGGTCGTGGCTGCAAAGGGACTGCTGAAGGCTGGTGGCGATCTTGTGACTGCGGCGGTGGAAGAGGTCATATCCGAGAATCCAGGCGCAGTGGCTGATTACCAGAATGGCAAGCAGGAAGCTGTTAATTTCCTGATGGGTCAGGTAATGAAGAAGACCAAAGGCCGTGCCGATGCCAAAGAAGTGCGCAAGATGATAATCCAGAGGGTTTAAGGTAAATCATTTCAATAAAAACCGACGAGGCTGAAAATATGAAAGAAGAACGCTGGGGCAATATAGGCTCCAAATATTCACACTTAACAAGCGTACATCCCTGTTACAATGAGAAGATGCACTTCAAGACCGCACGCATCCACCTGCCTGTGGCACCCAAATGCAATATCCAGTGCGGATACTGTGTCCGCTCCATTGATAAATGCGAGCACAGGCCTGGAGTAAGCAGTAGTATCATGACGCCCAAGGAGGCGCTGGAGCAGGTGGATAAGTATGTAAAGGAGATGGATAACCTGAAGGTGGTTGGTATTGCAGGCCCTGCCGAGTCCCTGGCCAATGATGCTACCTTTGAGACCCTGCGCATGGTGAATGAGAAACATCCTGACCTTATCAAGTGTATTGCATCCAACGGGCTGCTGCTCAGCGAGAAGATCGATGAGTTGAAGGCTGTGGGTCTTAATAGTGTGACAGTGACTGTGAACGCTGTCAATCCCGAGACTGCTGCTAAGATATACAAATGGGTGAGGTACCACGATAAGACCTACAAGGGCCTGGAAGCTGCCGAACTTTTGCTTGAGAAACAGTGGGAAGGTGTCAAGGCTGCTGTCGAGGCAGGGTTTGTGGTCAAGATCAATACGGTGCTGCTGCCTGATATTAATATGGATGAGATCGAAGATATTGCTAAAAAGGCTGCTGAGTACGGGGCTTATATTATGAACATTATCCCGCTGATACCTTTATATGATTTCGAGAACTCTGAGCCTCCGACCTGTGATGACCTGAAGCAGGTACGCGATGTGGCCGGGAAGTACCTGCCGCAGTTCAGGCTGTGCCAGCAGTGCCGGGCTGATGCTGTAGGTGTGCCTGGGGCTGAGCCTTGTGGGTCGCCTGTGCAGAAGCGGGCGCAGGGTGAGTATTTCCATGGGTGAGATGTCAGGGCAGTTTCACATTTTTTCACTTATTAGGTTAAATTTTTCTTTGCGCTCTTTGCGAACTTTGCGGTTTTAAAAATTGAAATGTAAAGTTTGAAACACAACAGCATGAGGATAGTCTTTAACAATAATTCACCGCAAAGATTCGGTTAAATCGTCTGGTTGTTTACTGCGGAAACTCAGTAAGTTTATTTAATGATTAAACCATAATTATGGTTTAAGTTTCTTGGTAATAAACAATATAGAAAATTTATTATCCGCATATTTTTATTACTTTCAAATAAGGTCTGATAAAAATGTCATCCGAATATACCGAACCTGACCCGGAATTCACAGTCCAGGAAGAACGGCTACAATTCCGCAGTGAGAAAAAGTGCCAGAAAGATACTGCCCGCCTTATCTGGGCATCTAAGCCGCGCCGTGAACCCTTGCCCAAAGACCTTGAGTTCCAGACTGCAGAGGAAGTGTATCCGAAGAAGGCGACCGGCAACCTGATAAGTTTCTTTGATTTTGGTGAGGATGAGATTTCCAGCCAACCAAACCGGCTGATATGGGGCGATAATCTGCTGGTGATGCAGGCGCTGCTTGCGCAGGGGTATGGGGGGCAGATTGATCTGATTTATATCGACCCGCCGTTCAATACGGGGGAGAATTTTAATTTCCCTAATAATGTGAAGATTTGGGATAAGAATTATGAACGAGAAGTGAAACATATATGTTATGTACAATATGCATGATGAAAGAAGAGAGAGCTCATGACACATAAAATCTTAAACATAAAGCATATTCATCTTTCAAATGTTATTTTAGTTTAATAGGTGGTCAAGAAGATGATAAAATCCAGGGGTGAACTTCATAAGCAAATGGAAAGGACCATTGACGCAAATCTCCGATCATTGGAAGAACATGAAGAATGTTCAGAGTATAATGTAAAAACTAATATTATTGAATCAAACTGCAACATTGACAAAATACCCCTAACATTCGATGGATATCATATAGAGATAAAACCAACTGACGATAAATTCTTATTTGGCCTAATTGTGCGCAACAACAGCCAAAGATTTGTCTTATATATAGACACGTTTTTTGATAGATTCTGGAAATTGTACAATATGGAGAACAGTGAAACGATTGATAAATTCATGGATAAATTCACAAACCTGCTTTTACTTGATAGTTTATGGATGCCTCATCAAATGCTAGATAACATTGAAAGTACGTTAGTCAATGTTGGTTTCTCAATAAAATTCAAACAAGAAATATTCAACGAAGATGAATTAGGGGAAGATGATATTTCCCAACTGACCATGAGATTGTGGTCAAGAGGAACAAAACCATCAAAAAATCTTTTTAAGTTATTACAAGAGAACAATTATCCTTTAACAAAAACTTCTACTAGAGTGCTTAATATAGATAATCACAAAGTAAAATTTTTAGATGAGGTTTTTTTCGATGGTAAAATCACGGTGAATAAAGGAACCGATATCGAAGAACATATTCGTTTTGTTGACAAAATCATAGATGATTATAGTACCAAAATGAAAGAGATTGAAAATAACAGGATGTCTTTAACAAAATCAGCATGTGGTCAAGTTGTGAGTGGAAGCCCATTTGAAATAAAATTCACTAAAAATTATGATATCCACCATCTCTCCGAAAAAATTATCAATTCGACGCACCCCTTCAAATTATGGGGTGTTATCCATGATCAGACTGATGATTTCTTAAGAATTGCTGGAGTGGACGTTCATACAGGTGATAAATTTAGCATGGATTTGATGCAAAAATATGGTCGGTTATATTTGCCAGAAAATGCTTGTGGAAATATGGTCTTTAGATTATATACAAATATTCAACATTATTTAGATCCAGGAGTGATGATTTTTGACGAACACGGATCAGTCTTTTGATCATCTTGATATTATAAATGCAGTATTAGGACTTGCTTACAATTTCGAATCATATCCAAACCATCTTTTTAAAGCAGGGTATAAACTTTCAAGAATCGAACCAATAATTGGTGTTCCTGACTCTATTAATCCAGATATTCTTTTCATGTCTGAGAATATGGGATTATTCGCAGAATGCAAAGGTGGAAAGTTTAAAATTGGGAGTAATTTAAGCAGGTATGACTCAATCCAAGTGCGTCACTTAATTGAGAAAGGTATAGATATTCCTTCAGAAAATTTAGAATTGGATGTTGGTATATTTGGACGAGATAATCTAATACATTTAAAAGAGAAATTGACTAGGAAGGGGATAGATTACCCACAAGTAATTTTGGATAAAACTGTTGAACAAATCCACGGGCGGTCGTTCAAAGACCCTAAATTAAATGATTTATTTTCAGAATCGGTTGAAATTAAATCTAAAGCTCCTTTGATACTAAAATTCACAGATAGCAGTCCAGTTAAAAGAATTGCTCCGTTTATTTTCACTACACTGATGTCACGTTCAATAACTGGAAGAAATAAATTTAAGGTTAGGAATTTGACGGAAGAAGTTATGGATGATATTTGGGATAATCTGGATAAGAATGTACAAAATACACTGGTTGAAAAAGTAAGAGCAATCCTTCGTCAATGTAAAAGAAAACAATTAAGTAATTATCTGAAAAATAGTGAAGATGTGTGGAGTATTTCCATTACTGACCATTGGAAAAGCCGTAAAAAATTCAGTGATGATTGCAATCGTTTTATCCATGAACTTGACCAAAAAGAATTATTTGATTTTATCTGAATCTTTACCTCATTTATCCCAACCAAGAACTGATAAAAATGTCATCTGAATATACCGAAACCTCCCTACCAACAACATTCGGATTACCATCATAAGAATTAACATCCGATAACTATATAATAATACGAAACTAAATCATAATAAACATGCTCCGTAAATTTATCAACCGCACAGAAGAACTCTCATCCTTAAACCGTGATTACCAAAACAAAGCCTTCTCATTCACAGTCATCTACGGCCGCCGCCGGGTCGGTAAGACCGAACTTATACACAATTTTCAGCAAGATAAGCCCCACATCTACTTTCTGGCAGACAGAAGGGGCACCAGGTCAAACCTCTACAGGTTCAGGAAAAAAGCCGCAGACTTTTTCGAGGACTTCGAACCCAGCCTGGAAACATTTGACGAAGTGTTCAATTACATAAAGACAAAATGGACCCGCAAAGAAAAACTTGTAATAATTATCGATGAATTTTCCTACCTGGTCCAGCAGGATGATTCAATCCCCTCAGTTTTCCAGTTGATAGTCGATGAAATCCTAAAAGACGGACCATTCCACCTCATACTGTGCGGTTCGTCAGTGTCCATGATTGAGAAAAGCACACTCGCATATTCAAGTCCGCTGTATGGCAGAAGGACAGGCCAGATAAAAGTACAGCCAATCCTGTTTCGGCATATCCACGAATTCTTCCCTGGATTATCCCAGGATGAACTGGTGAAAATATTCGGTGCCACCGGAGGCGTTCCGTTTTACCTGCAGTTCTTTGATCCGAATAACACATTCCTAGACAATCTCAAGCACAACCTGTTCGCAAAGGACACCGTACTCTATGCAGAGGGCGAATTCCTGCTGCGCGAAGAACTGCGGGAGCCTGCCACTTTTATGAACATCCTCTTTGCCATATCAAAGGGCGCAACCAGGCCCGGGGATATTGCTGCCAGGTCGTTCATGGAGGCAAAGGACCTGCCATATTATCTGGAAACCCTTATACGCCTGGGTTTTGTAAGAAAAGAGCATCCTGTTACAGAGAAAACCACAACAAAAAAGACCATCTATCGTATCCAGGACAATTTCCTGCGCTTCTGGTTCAGGTATGTGCTGCTGCATAAGGACTCATTGGAGCAGGGAGATTATATGCAGGCAATTGATGATGTTGGGAAAAATTACAACACCTTTCTTGGCGAAACATTTGAGCAAATAAGCATAGAGATGTTGACACATCTTAATTCAACTGGTGAAATGCCATTTAGTTTTCATAAGATTGGCAGGCAATGGGGAAAAATCCCGCTGGCAGCTAAGGGGCAGAATGACTATGAGATTGACATAGTGGCAGTGAACAACGATACATTGCAGATCCTGTGTTGTGAATGTAAATGGCAGGACAAGAAGGCCAGCATTGATGTTTACCATAAACTCAAGGAAAAAGCCGGTTATGTAAAGTGGCTACCAGGTCGAAAGGAGTATTTCTGCCTTATAAGTAAATCCGGATTTACTGAAAATCTGAAAAAGACAGCAAAAAAGGATGGGGTTTTACTGCTTACTCTTGACGATTATATGGGTGTGGATGTGTAATGTTGTGCCAGCAATACCGGGCCTATGTTGTGGGTCGCCTGTGCAGAAGCGGGCGCAGGGTGAGTATTACCATGGGTGATGAGTCTTTCTGTCTACCAGGCCATTGGCCACTGTCAAATGTTTGTTTATTAGTATTGGAAGCATACATAGGAACACAATCTTGTCCAGTCTGTTCGGTAGATGGGGATGTTTTCACACTTGGCTTGTAGGAATTCATGCTCCTACCAATCGGTTGAATTGTGGTTTATGTGGATAACTTAACTTCATCATATGTTCGGGAGTATCATTATCTTCCCATTTCTTCTCTGTTCGAGTCTTCCTTTTTGGAATGCTGCCTGTGCGGGTAATACTCACATATCGATGATTGAATTCGGATAAAAAATCGTTTTCATACCAGAATTGTTTTGCAATTTCTTTGCAATAACCAACGAAACAGACTGAACCTTTCAATTGTTTAATGATATTTTTCTCACTATCTTTAGTAGTCTTTATCTCAATGTGTAATATATTCTTTTTTCCATTCTTATTAGCTACGATGATATAATCAGCACGTTTACGCTGGCCTCTTGTTTCAGTTAGAATCGTATCTGGTGATTTGAATGCATCCACCCTTATCACAATGGCATTATGGGGCAAGCCAAAAATTACAACTTTGGAAGCAGGGGATTGTGGTTCTTTTAAAGTAACAGACGCCTTGTCTGAACCGCTTTTAGGTTCAATATCTACTTTTGCAGAATCCATTATCATATCGTTCAAAATATCTAAATCAGTCATAACCATCATTCATCTCCCCAGATAATTGCTTCCTGAATACGATTCATATCTTCAATTGTAGTGTCAAAACTGCGTGCTTCAATGCCAAGTTCTGGGTCGATGTCGGCAGCAACTAGTGTTTGAACTTGAGTTTTCCGTTTATTTTTATTCAGCATCAATAGAGATTTTTCTGCAATGTAAACCCGTATTTTATCCGCGGAGATCAGTTCTTCTTCTCTGTATCCTTCGTCCTTAGATATTTTCTTCAAATATGGTTTGTCCTGGTTGAGCATAATCAGAGTATTCAGTTCCTTTATAATATAATCGCTATGGGTAGTGAGAAATACTTTGATCCCAATATTGACCAGACGAGAAAACAACCTTGCTATACGGCGCTGATTTTCTGGATGGAGATTTAGCTCTGGTTCGTCAATCATAAGAATGTCGCCAGGTTGAGCAACATGACGTAGATAAAAACCAATATCTAGAAGTGAGCGCACTGAACTGGAGCTTTCATCCATTGTTAGTTTCAGACTTTGATTAGACCTGGGCGTGTAATAAAGCTCATCGTTTTTCGTTACAGCGTATTTGCCGCCAATGATATCGGAAAACTCTTCAAGCAACGCTGGATGGTCTTTTAAAATAAAACTCTCCTCTTTTGCTATCTCTTCAAGATGTCGTGTAAATTCAACGTTTTTATTTACTGGTAATGCGTAATCAGAGTATGCTTTATTGATATATTCAAATGGATTTACATCCTTTTCCATGCTACCCACCTGTTCCAATAGTCGATTTCTGGCAAAGTTAAGTTCCTTACGAAATATTGCAGCCCCTGTGCGTTCGGCACTTGCAATAAATGGGTTTGGAAAAAGATGACCAAAAATTATATCTTTCAATGCATCACTTATCACATGGTTGATGATTTCATTTGGAATACGTACATTCTCTTTTTCTACTAGTAAAGAAATTGTGATTTTGGACTGATTTTGTTTCTTGGATATAGAAAACAACTGAGATTTCGTTGCGCTAATTGTTCTTTCGAATTTTGAAATTGGCTGAATATCATTGGTATTAAGATGCGCCCGAAAATCACATTCGATAAATTTTTGCGGAGAAGATGCAAATATAGTTGGAAGTCGTTCCGTATAAGATTTACACCCCTTCTTTAGAATATTTTGAGCATCAATTACAAATTCCTGAATGTCTAATTCAGTTACACCTTCTGTAAGAAGCTGTTGAATATTATTTTTAGGTACGTGTATTGAAAAAACCTTTCTCCATTCAGAAAGAAAACCGAAAACGGCATAAGTGGCATATGTTTTACCTGTATTATTTTGTCCACAAATAATAGTCAGTTCGCCAAGTTCAAATTCAGCTTGTTTTAATGGGCCGAGATTTTTAATTGATAGTTTCATATTCAAGCTCCTGTCTATTTTAATACTTTCAAACTTTACCCAATTATGTCAACACAAAGTTAAGCAGAATTTCCTTCTACAATCCCACTGGTGTCATTATATTCAGAGACATTCTCATTTTTTTAAAAATACAATACAACATAAGTTTTTGTCTATCTTCTGTGAGTATCTTATTTATTGCCTTGTTCCATCTTTTTAATTTCAAACATTCTTATTAATTGATTATAGTATTTTCTTTTATAAATTTGAACTAATACTGTATTAGTCTTATATGAAATAATTGATTGATAAATAATGAATATAAACTTGTATTAAGACGTATTAAACTATTGGAATAATTTATCGTAAAATGTTTAGCTTTTCAGTCTATGTTATACCATCAGTGCCGGGCCGATGCTGTGGGTGTGCCTGGGGCTGAACCGTGTGGGTCGCCTGTGCAGAAGGCGGCGCAGGGTGAGTATTTCCATGGGTGATGGGTCTTTCTACCCATTTGAACAGCTAACCCAGCAGCCATTTCCACAAAGGCACAAACCTGATGCTCTTATCACCATACATCTCAACAGTCTCCACATCATCCGTGATTATCGTACCCTCGCTTAACTCGAATTCATCCATAGCTTCAAGCAGACCTGCAATCTCACGCTCCCTGTTTTGCTTAGTCAGGGAATAGCAGACCTGGAATGCCTGTGTAATGTTCTGTCCTCTCATTACCACAAAGTCGCATTCATGCCTGCCCTGATAATAATAAACCTCTTCCCCCATCCTGTACAGTTCCAGAAATACCGTATTTTCATAAAGTTTCCCCACATCTTCACTGAACTTGAAGCTCACAATATTGCGCAGTCCGGGGTCGATGGCATAGACCTTGCGCGGATTTATTTCCTGCTCCTTGAGTGAATATGAAAATTTTTTCACGAAAAAGATCAGGTAAGCATCACTGAGGTGGTAGGAATACCTCTCTACACTGTCCAGGCTTATACCAATAAAATTCGCAATCTTTCTGAAAGATGACGGAGCTCCGATGTTGGTCAAATAATATTTTGCAAGACTTCGTAACTTATCCACTTTGAGGACCCTGTACCGCTCAGCTATGTCCCGTAAAATAATATCGTTAAAATAATCACGCAGTATATCATTATTCCCGTCAAGCAGTACAACAAGGGGAAATCCACCGGATGAGAGATATTTCCGCATCATCTGCCTGATCTTCAATTTATTTGTTGCAATATCCAGCTTTGTCTCCAGCTTAAGATCGTTGAATTCCAGAAACCCCCTAAAGGTCAGCGGATATACATGGATATCAATATGCCTGCCTGTAAGTGCAGTACCAAGTTCTTTACTTAGTAACTTGGCAGATGAACCTGAAACAAAGATATTTGCACTCCTCTTTTCATGTAGTGCACGTACAAACCGCTCCCAGCCTTTAACATTCTGGATCTCATCAAGGAAAAGATCAGGGGTTGAAGTCGGCTGTACTATCTCCAGGTATGCATCAAATGCGTCAATTAAAAACTGGACTGACAATTCATCAATGAATTTTGGTTCTTCAAAATTAATGTGAAGGAAATTCCTTTTGTCGTCGCCTTTATCGATCATTTTCTTGATGTGCTGTTTCATCAAGGTGGATTTTCCAGAGCGCCGGACTCCGGTTATGAATACGACCTGTTGTGTTGCTTTCATGTTTTCAAATAGCTGGAGATATCCGTCCCGTAGAATTCCACAATCCGGAGTCTTTGACCAGAAATTCCATTCGTCCAGTATTTCGATTATTTTTTCTTTTTCCATATTGTGTATTATTATCCTATTGATTTAAAAATTCATCGGTCACTATTAACCAAAAGTGACCGATATAATCTTATACCATAATAATTAACATCATATAACAATACCTTCGCCATTAATCAGTACTAACCACTATTAATACTTCCAATTTTCGTTATTCGGCTAAATATCTGCTGAATTAAAATTCGGTCTGGTTTTTGTGGTAGTAATTTTAATGTTTCATTGACATATTTGCCACCTCTGAAGTATACTTTAAGGTCTTGGATGCCAAAGTGGGGATCATCCTTGTGAACATTGTGAATTAATGCCTGAGAAACATTCACCATGAAAAAAGCTAAGTTGGCAGTGTTAGTTACAGGAACCTCCTTGACATTCATAAAATCTTCCAGACCCCAATATTGTTTTGCATTTCGGAAGTTAAACTCAATCTGAAAACGTAGTTTGTAATAATCGACTAACTTGTCATAGGCCAACTTTAGATCACTGCTGAACAATATCACATGCCCCCGTGCATGTGTTTTGAGATTGGTTTTAACAATAATAACCACATTTAGCTTTTGAGCAAATCGCTTGTGCAGCATATCCATTTGATAAATCTCAATTTGAACTGACTTTTCAATAATGGTTTCTTTCAAATATTTGGATGGGATGCAGCTGTAGTCAATTTTATCACCATATTTTCTACGTGCACCACACCCATGATATGTGCCTTTATACGGGAAATAGAGTGCAGAATTATATTGTAATTTTGAAATAATGTGCAATTTGCATTGTCTGACCATTTGTAAAGCATTATTGTGCCCAAATGCACCATCAAGTGCAATATATGTGATAGGAATGGTGGAACCAATTAGCTTCAACATTCCCTTAAGAATACTCTGAATGATGTATAGATAAGATGATAGTTCGACATCTACTTTGTTTTTATTTTTACTGCCTTTTGGCCTACCTCTTTCTCTTTTTGTAGGGCAATCGCTTTTATTTTGCTTATTTTTACGATCTTCTGCAGTAATTGCGTTTTTTGTCGTTTTTTTTATCTTCAGAATGAGTCATCTGCTAGGTTATCAATGGGTAAGAGGTTCGCTGCTTTGTACTTATCAATTATAATGTGAAAAAATCTAAACCTGGCACCGTTTTTCCATAGATGGATGAAAAAAATCGATTGAGGCCATACGTCATCTTTCCGGCTTTTGTTACAACCGTTTCATCACCGACAAAGATAAATGGGTCATCGTCATCCAAAAAATATTGACGAATCAAGCACCAATGAATTTTTTCCCTCTGATCTTGGTATTGAAAAAACGTTGAATTGTGCGGTAACTGCCACCATCATCAGTCCAACGTGATATTCCAAGCATGGTTACTCGCCCGGCCATGGTTAACATGGTGGTTACGATTGTTGTCAATCGGTTCAATGTCGTTATTAAACATGGCATCCCCTTAACACAACATATTTAAATTATATTCCCAAATAATTTATTAGTATAGATCTCGTTAAAACTGATTATCCATTAAGCATATTATGGTACTTGCTTCAGCTTTACCACAATCCTCCCGGCGTGCATTTCAGAATGTTCAACACCAAATTGCTCTTTGATTAGCTTGCGAACTTCTTTTAATTTCCAGTCATCTTTGTGTTTAAGTAGGTTCTTTAATATCTCAATTTCCTCTTCGCTAAGTTTTGGTTTTGGACCTCCGTTGAAGTTTGGAACAAGTCCGTCATACCCTGCTTTATTCCACCGTTTGAGCCATTCATAAGCATTCGGCATGGTTATCCCAAGCTTTTCACTTGCTTCTTCTATGACGTATCCTTGATAAAGAAAACGTATGAAGTAAAGCCTGTTCAGTACTCGAAGTTCCTTTTCTTTTCCTTTGATTGTTTTTTCTAAATCACCAAACTTATTTTTTTGGCGACATAATATGCCCTATTCCGGCCCATAAAATACTGTATGCACACATATATTAAATAAGTTTGGTTATTAAATGGAAAAAAATCACTGGATTTTGGGTAGTGTTGGAATGACTATGTAACAAAAAATATATTGTATCACAACGAATGTGGCGAAGGTATTGATTAGAGGGAACTAATAGCGTGATACAGTTATTAAAAAGAAGTGCTCGTGGTTATCGAAATGTTCAGAATTTCATTACTGTGATCTACCTTCGATTGGGACAATTGAATTTCCAGTTAGTCACATGAATTAGCGAAGAGCCAACTTTCGCATCTCCAGTGTTTGTTCTGCTTTATCAGTATTTCTTCATATACCATTGTCCTATATTATAGTGTGTGAATAATATTCAATTTTTTCCCAATATATTATGAATATTTATTCATATATTCGCACTATATTATGAACAGCATAAACAATCACGCAAGCATCTTCAAATATTCCCCCGGATCAGTCCAATACCACGGCAATCCCATACCCGCAATCGGGACACTTCTTATCCCCTGTAATAACATTCTTCGCAATCTGAAAACCGCTCCTGTCTATCAGCAGCGTCCCGCACCCGGGACAGTACGTGTTCTCATACTTATGCCCAGCCACATTACCCACATACGGATACTCCATCCCCGCATCCTTTGCCATCTGCCACGCCCTCTCCAGTGTAGCCACAGGTGTAGGGCTGACATCCTTCATTTTATACATGGGATAGAACCTCGTGAAATGTACGGGCGTCTGAGATCCAAGGTTGTCATGCACCCATTCAATGAGATTCCGCGTCTCTTTTGGGTCATCGTTCTTGCCAGGTATGACCAGATTGATCACCTCGATATGCATGCCCAGTTCCCTTGCCACCACACTTGAATCCAGCACCGGCTGCAAGTGTGCCCGGCACGTATCCCTATAGAACTCATCCCCGAATGCCTTGATATCAACCCTGAAAGCGTCGAGGTACGGGGAAATATCCCGCAGTGCATCCTCTGTGATATAGCCGTTGGTCACATACACAGTTTTCAGCCCTGCTTCATGGGCCAGCCTGGCAGAGTCGTAAGTGAATTCGTGCCAAATAGTTGGCTCGTTATATGTCCAGGAGATGCTGGCACAATCAGAAGCCAATGCCTGGGCCACAGACTCTTCAGGCGTAATCTCCCTGATATGTGCCTGCTCAAGTTTAACCTGGGAAATGGTCCAGTTCTGGCAGTGACTGCACCTGAAATTACAGCCGATAGTGCCCTGGGAATAACTTAAAGTACCGGGGAGAAAATGGTACAGGGGTTTTTTCTCAATAGGGTCAACGGCTTCACTGGATACAGTATTGTAAATAAGAGTGAACAGTGTGCCGTTCCTGTTTACCCGTACACCGCAAATGCCTATTTTACCATTTGCTATTGTGCACTCATGGGCACACAAATGGCACTTGACCTTTCTTTTTTCCAGCTTTTCAAACAACGATGCTTCATGGATCATATATATCCCTCACACATCCCCGATTCACTCTCACACAATTATATTTTAACCACAGAGGACACAGAGAGCACAGAGCTTGCTTCTGATTTTACCCTCTGTGTCCTCTGTGCTCTCTGTGGTTTATTAATTATCAATTATTTTATGAATGTTTGTTCCCGTCCGGGTCCGACTGAGATATATTTGAAAGGAACACCTACAAGCGACTCAAGTCTGGATAAATATTCAATTGCACCATCCGGCAGGGCATCCATACTGCGAATACCTGTGAGGTCCCCGTCCCACCCTGGCAGGTCTTCAAGAACCGGCACACACCTGGCAAGGTCTGCGGTGGATTCTGGCGGGTAATCCAGTCTTACGCCATCCAGCTCATATGCCACACATACTTTCAACGGATGCATGTCTGACAGTACGTCCAGTTTGGTCAGTGCTATATGTGTATAACCGTTCAGTGCCACTGATTTCTTTACAAGGGGCAGGTCGAACCAGCCGCAGCGTCTGGGCCTGCCGGTAGTGGTGCCAAACTCGCCGCCCGCTTCCCTGATATGATCTCCTGTACTGTCTTTAAGTTCGGTAGGCAGCGGTCCTTCGCCCACACGGGTAATATAGGCTTTCAATATTCCCAACACCTCGTCCACCCTGGTAGGTCCCACTCCCAGGTTTGCACAGGCCGAACCTGCGATGCATGATGAAGATGTCACGAATTTCTGGGTGCCGTGTATCACGTCAAGGTGTGCTCCCTGTGCACCTTCTGCCAGTACCTTCTTGCCTTGGTCAAGGGCAGTGTTTATTTCATGAGAAACATCGGCAATGAAGGGAGCGAACCTTCGCCCCAGTTCAACATATGTCCTGATCCAGGTCTCATCTTCCATTATAGATGGGTCGCCGCCCATGCTCTGTATCTGGGCAGCCTTTATCGGAGTAAGCTCTTCAAGCCGTCTGCGCAGTTGCTGCTCATCTGCCAGGTCTGCCATCTGTACTTCGTCCCGGGCCACTTTGTCGATATATGCATAGCCGATGCCGCGTTTGGTTGTACCTATCTTAACGCTCCGCGCCGACTCCCCCAATCCGTCCAGTTCCACATGGTACGGCATGATAATGCTTGTCTTTGCATCTATTCCAAGCTTTTTTTCATCCACAACTGTACCGTCATCGGCCAGGGTGTCAAGTTCCCTTGCAAGAGTCTGTGGGTTCATCACAGTACCTGGACCGATAAGCAGCCTGACATCGAACAACACACCGGAAGGAGTAAGATGGAGTTTATACTTCTTGCCGTCAACAACAACGGTATGGCCTGCATTATCGCCACCCTGGAAACGGACGATAATGTCATATTCCCTGGCCATCAGATCAACAATCTTTCCCTTTCCTTCATCACCGAACTGAGTGCCTGTAATAATCGTAAACATAGTACCACATAGAATGAGATTATTGAATAATAAGATTTTGTTGGAATTTCGCATAAACCTTTATATTTACTGGATTTATTATACTCCACCCAGGTTAGTGGAATGACTTCGACATACTTAATGACAATAATTATGCTGCCCCTTCTTGCATTGATGACAGTGGTCGGTATTTATACCCTTATACCGGGAGAAGTTAAAGAACAGACGTATAATATATCCAGGCGCAGGTTCTTGATGGGGTTCTGGCCGTTTTTTGTATCTGCTTCTCTTGTTTATATGCTTGTACAGTCCCAGTCGTCCATTGTCAATATGCTGGGTATCAGTGTGAATGCTGATTATACCGGATATCTATTAATGATAGAAGGCGACCTTGTAAGTAATTTCCAGGGTTTTGCTACGCCCATGCTAACATACCTCAACGGATTCATCTACCTGATGATTTTCTCATTTTTGATGATATTCACATTCGTGATATTGATATACACCCACAACCTCAAAGCACTTGAAGAGTTCACCATAGCTTTTATCATCATCTACCTGGCGGCATTCCCGTTCTATATCTTCGTACCAGTTACGGTTACAGGATACGCCCTGCCCAATGTTTTACCTCTGCTGTATGAATTAAGTCCGATCATCGACCAGGGTGTGAGAGTGGTGGACCCGTTCCTGGATAATGATTTTCCCAGCCTGCATGCAGCACTGTCAGTATTGGCTTTAATGGTAGTGGTGTACAGGACAAATCTTTATCGATACAAAGTGTTTGCTGCGTTGTCCACTGCTGCGATCCTGTTTTCTACGGTGTACCTGGGCATACACTGGATCACTGACCTGGTTGCCGGGGCGGTACTGGCACTGGTTAGTTATTATTTTGCTATTAAGTACAGGGAAGTTATTTTCAGGAAAGTGCACAGGATATTGGTAGTGCTGGAGGTGCGGTTGGGGATAAGGGATCTGATCTATTGCGCAGGTTGTTCAAAAGAGATATCTGTAATTCCCCACATAGGTAGTGTGGAGTGCCCCTCTTGTGGGGAGAAAATGGATTATCATCCGTTGACATTTGTATTAAATGAAGGGGTTTGAATGAGGGAAGTAGTACTTAAAATCACAATGCCAGATAACTGGGTGAAGGATATTACTGCAAAATATCCTGTTCCAATCAAGTTCAAAGAATGTATGCCGCATGGAGACTCAGGTGGTCGCGGCCTTATTGAGATTGATAACACTCTTGGGATAACCGACGACATCATAAAAGAAATCGAGGAGCATGCTGAAGTATGCAGTGTCGATATAACCTCCCTTAGTGATGGTAGTGTTCTGGGTTCCGTCATCTCAGACAAATGCGCCGCATGCAGGGCATTAACAGGTTCGGAGTGTTTCCTGACATCGGCTTTGAGTCTTGGGGATGGAAGTGTGGAATGGAAACTGATAACAGGTGGTGAAGGTTCCCTGATCCACTTGATCGACAACCTTGAAGGGAATGGGTGCAAGGTTGAATTAAAGAGCACTATTAATTTAACTAAACCGAATATGCTTACTAAAAGACAGGAAGAGATCATCCATGCAGCTTTTCAAAAAGGATATTACGATTGTCCAAAGAGGATTACGATCAAAAAACTTGCAAAAATCTTTGATGTCTCCCAATCCACAATGGGTGAGATCCTCCAGAGGGGGGAGAGGAAAATAATTTCAGATCATTTTAGAAAATGAGCATGGTCATTACCCGTGAAACGATCCAAGAAGATATGTTGCCGTAAAAAAATGAGTTTTGTGGATTGCTGTGAAATTTGGTTTTGATGGGATTGTTGGACAGCTTCTAAACCATAAGCAGCCCTTTTTGCCAGTCATTGATTATCTTGACTGCCGCCCTTGTTTCATCCACCTCAGCTTTTTTCTTCAGGAAGTTGCTCTGTCTGCCAATGAGTTCAAGCACTTCATAGGAATCCTGTTCCTCTATTGCAACATTGTAGAAAGATTCCAGGGCTGTTTTGTTTTCAGCGCATATTTTCTCTATTATCGTCATGGCCACGCCAATGGTGTCCTGCAGGTGTGTTGAATCTTTCACTGCAAGCAGGCCCTGTATATGCTCATCGTTCTCGCCAAAGGGAATCACCCCTGGCGTATCAATGAACTTGATACGTGAACCTGCATTCACAAGTTGCACTCCTTTTGTGTAGCCTGATATTGAGGACGTTCGAGCTCTGTGTCTCCCGGTCACGGCATTGATAACTGATGATTTGCCTGTGTTGGGATAGCCAAGTGAACCGACCAGTATTTCGTGCCCTCTCATGTTTGCGATTTCAAGTATCTTGTGTCTTAGGATCGTGGTTCCGGACCGATCCTTACTGGACACAAAGACCGTGGGTGCAATTTTTGACAGGCGGGATTTTGTTCTCTCAAGATTTTCTTTTGATACAAGGTCGCATTTGTTGAGGACTATTATGAACGGCTTCTTTGCACGCGCTATATCTCGCTCTATCTCGCTGTTTCGTGTCTCATCGGGAAACCGGGCATCTATGACCTCAAGAAGGACATCGGCTTTTTTTATTACATCCTTTGTCATCCTCTTGTAACTTGCCATGCTGGGTGCTATGGTGTATGAGGATATAAGGATGTATTGTAAGTGGGGGAATTTTGTGATAGAATACCACGGCACCAGCTTTAATGCCTCGTTTTTCAAAACATGGTCTGTGACTTCATAAGACTAATATGATGGACGCAGAGGTCGGATTGGTCGTGTAGGTGCAATGGTTTTATTGGGTGGGTTGATAACTTAAATCCTCCTATTTAGCTCATCTTAATCTCTGCAAAAAACGTACATGAAATTCTTCGAATGACATGCTCAAAAAATGAAAGAACCCAAGGGTACTTTCATGCTAAATAGGGGCTGAAATAGCCCCAGTTATGTATCCACTTCAAATCTAAGGGTAATTTAAAAATTATTAGACAGGATCTACTAGATATACAGGATATACCGCAACGTCAACATCCTGTAAATCGTCGAGTAGAGCCCATAGCGCACCTCTTTTGTTGGGGTAATAGCCCCCGGTTACTATGGCCCCCCCTCAGAACCGGACATGAAGATTGTCCTCATCCGGCTCTTCAGAAGCACATCCTTTACGGTTTCAGGTTGTATAGCGAATGATATCTTCGGCTTCGGGAGTGGATTAAATAGGATGAAACGGAGAAACTGAGCCCAGTTATAGCTTTTCCTCTGACTACGCCTGTTTATCCATTTGAAAGCAAGTCTCACAGTCTGATAGTAAAAGTTCTGTAGCCACCGTATGTTACCGCTCATACCGTAATACCGGTAATGTCCAAGCAAATTTAGCCCCAGCACCTTCCACCATATTTTCAATTCAACAAGATTTCGGATACTCTTCAACCATATATTCATATCCTTCATCTTCTGTGTGAACTTCTTGCGTGACGTCTTCCGCCCAAGCTTGAATTTGCCTCTTCGGGTTTCATCGCAGAAGTGCGTAAAACCTAAAAAATCAAAGGTTTCACATTTCCAGCCATATTTCCTTTCTCTATGGCATGCGCATTGTCCGAACTCGATAATCTTACTCTTTTCTTCGGATATCGTAAGTCCGAACTTGCTCATTCGCTGCCTCAGCGCAACTCCAAATGCTCTGGCTTCTTCCTCTTTTTCGAAACAGACAACGAAGTCATCTGCATATCGAACTAGCTGGGCATAACCAGTTAGCTGTGGAATCACATCAGTCTCAAACCACAAGTCCAGCGCATAGTGGAGGTATACATTGGCGAGTACGGGGCTCAGTACACCACCCTGTAGCGTACCTTTATCCGTCTCACAGTAAACTCCCTCTTCCATTATGCCAGACTTTAGGAATCGAACAATCAGCTGCAATAAAGTCGGGTCTATGATTCTCTGCTTCAGACATTCCACCAGTCGCTTGTGATACACAGTGTCAAAGAACTTTGAGATGTCCACATCCACCACAAAGTTGACCGGACCGGTCATGATGATATTGTCTATTTAGCATGAAAGTACCCTTGGGTTCTTTCATTTTTTGAGCATGTCATTCGAAGAATTTCATGTACGTTTTCTTAAGAGCATCGTGGCAGCTCCGATTGGGACGAAAACCATAAGATCAACAAGATCATTGATGGATTTTGTGACAAATTGCTCATGTTTTAATGTCTTCTCAAACATATCAAGAGGCGATTCGAATTCAGTAGGTGGTTGGTTGATTGCAATAAGTTTTATCTGTTGGCCTTGACTGTAAAAGTAGTCATAGATCTTCATTGCATGGGTCATCTCCTCCTGATACTGAACCATGAACCAGTTGACAAAAACCTTAAGCCTGCTATATGAACTATAAGCAGACATGGACATGTATAGGTATACTGAATAGATCTCTTTGTTCAACTGATTATTCAGCGCATCCGTCATCTTCTAATTTAGGATAGTATTACTTCATTTGCATTTTAATTAATCACCCCAAGACTTTTTAATATCCTGCATCATATGACTTATTATCCAATGGAAATATAGGAGGATATATTATGCAGTCGTATGAATGCACAGCATGTGATTATATATATGATCCGGAAAAAGGAGATCCGGATAATGGAGTTGCTCCAGGAACAGCATTTGAGGATATACCAGATGACTGGGTTTGCCCATCCTGCGGCATGGACAAGGATTTCTTCGAACCAGTAGCTTAAAGTAGGTACATAAAAATGGATGGAGAAATTACAGTCGAACAGGCACGTCCTATGCTTCAATTGGGTGATAAAGCACCGGATTTCAAAGCAATAACAACTCATGGACCCATTAGTTTATCTGATTATAATGGACAGTGGCTCATACTTTTCTCACATCCGGCAGACTTCACACCTGTGTGTACCACTGAGTTCATTGGTTTTGCAAAGTTATACCCTGAACTCGAAAAGCGTGGTGTCAAACTGCTGGGTTTAAGCATTGATAGCGTTCATTCGCATATCGCATGGGTCCGCAACATTAAGGAGAAGATGGATGTCGATATACCGTTTCCTGTAATAGCAGACATCGGTATGAATGTTGGGAAACTATACAGTATGATCCATCCGGGACAGAGCGCTACTGCTGCAGTGCGGTGTGTCTTTGTGATCGATCCTGAACAGATCCTGCGGGCTATGATCTATTATCCGCTATCAACAGGACGGAATATGGATGAGATCCTAAGGCTCATTGATGCCTTGCAGGCTGCAGATACACACGGGATCGCAACGCCGGCAGACTGGAGACCGGGGGATGCAGCCATTGTACCGCCACCTGCAACACAACAAGAAGCCCAGGAACGCTTAAGCGAGGGTTATGACTGCAAGGACTGGTATTTCTGTAAAAAGAACATATAAGTGGACATGCTCGAAATAAGATCATTAGATTTAGAGGTCGATGGAAGACCTGTACTAAAAGACCTCAACCTTACGATCAAAGAAGGAGAATCCCACGTACTTCTCGGTCCGAATGGATCAGGAAAGACATCCCTCTTACTTGGCATACTTGGTTTTCCAAAATACAAGGTGACAGGCGGCAGTATTATATTTAAGGGTGATGACATCACCGGCCTTTCAACTGCTGAACGGGTAAAACTTGGAATGGGCATTGCATTCCAGCACCCACCTGTAATACGCGGCATCAAACTGGGCGAAATGGTAAATCTTTGCAAAGGTGATACATCCCAACAGATAACCCAGCAAACCCGATCTCTTGCAAAAAAGCTGCATTTCTCAGATGAATTCCTGGAAAGGGATGTGAATGCTGGTTTTTCAGGAGGCGAGATCAAACGGTCTGAAATAATGCAGTTAATGGCACAAGACCCGGATTTTGTAATGCTCGATGAACCTGATTCAGGAGTGGACATTGAAAATATGGAACTGATCGGAGATATGATCGGTGAACTGCTGCATAGACGGATCCGTCCGAGCAAACGAACCGCATCCGGGCTGATCATCACACATCTTGCAACCATCACTAACTATATAGAGGTTGACTGGGCGCATGTTATGCTCAATGGTATGATCGCGTGTTCCGGAAACCCGAACCGGATCATTAGCGATATTATGAAAGGAGGTTACAAGAAATGCGTAAGGGAATGTCAGAAGACAATGGACCGGATATAGGGAAATATACCCTGAAGGCAGAAAAACATAACGCAAAAGACCTACCTGAGATTGAAGATAAGTATAAACAAGCCTTTTTAGATGTTGGGTATGATCCGCAAGGGGAAGAACGCTCAGGGTCATTCCTGCAAGTTGATCATTCTGTTCTGTGCTCAAAGGTGATGCAGGAAGGTGTCGAGATCATGAGCACTACTGATGCCCTTGAGAAATATTCGTGGCTCTCAGATTACTGGTGGCATGCGGTTGCTCCTGATAAGGATGTCTATACGCAGCAGGTTGATAAAAAACAGACACAGGGATACTTCCTGCGAACACTTCCTGGTGTTAAAACCACTTATCCATTGCAGTCATGCCTGTTCATCGGACAGGAAGGATTATCGCAGAATGTGCACAACATCGTCATTGCCGAAGAGGGGTCTGAGCTGCATATCATCACTGGCTGCTCGGTTGCAGAAATGGTTCAATCTGCGCTGCACCTCGGTGTCTCTGAATTTTATGTAAAGAAAAATGCCAAGATCACATTCACTATGATCCATAACTGGGCGCCTGAGGTAGAGGTACGTCCGAGAAGCGGCATCATTGTTGAAGAGAATGGTGTGTTTATCGGCAATTATGTTTGCCTGGATCCGGTTAAGGATCTGCAGATGTATCCGGTCACATATTGTGGAAAAAATGCAAGAGCAACTTCCCAGAGTATTATCTATGCATCAAAAGATTCAAAGATCGACATTGGCTCAAAAATGGTGCTAAGTGGCGAGAACAGCAGGGCGGAGATCATTTCACGCACGGTTGCAACAGACCATGCTGATGTTACAGCCCGTGGTATTCTTAGCGGGTCTGCGCCAAATGTGAAGGCTCACCTTGAATGCATCGGCCTGATGCTCTCTGATAATGCACGGATCTATTCTGTGCCTGAACTTGAAGCGACCGTTAAGGATGCTGAACTCTCGCACGAAGCAGCGGTCGGGCGCATATCAGAGGAAGAGATTGCATACCTTACAGCACGGGGTCTGTCAGAAGAGGAAGCTGCGGGTGCGATCGTACGCGGATTCTTAAATGTGGATATTGAAGGATTACCGGCAGCTCTTGGTGCGCAGGTACGTCAGATGATCAGGATGAGCGCTGAGGCGCTGGAATGAGATCACTAATACACTTTACTTACATTTTATGAGACTTTTTAAATTCGTCTGAAAATGTGTATGATCACATATATATTCTGTGAAATACTTAAATTGTGTCCTGAAAATAATAAAAAGTCTCTCAATGAGGGGGGGAGTGCATGAATATCAACACCACACTTAGAAAATTTATTGAAAATAGTAATTATTTCAATAATAGATTGAATCGTGAAGTCATCGAGTTCATTGATGAATCAAATATTGATTGTAAATATAAAAAAGCTCAAAAACTAATCGAACAACTTGTTGAACCACATCGTAAGAATCAATTGTATAGGCATATTACTGAATTATATGAAGTTGAAGTAGCTACAATGAGTTTAACTGGAAAAAGAGACCATGTTCTTCATTCAGTAAACACATTTTTACTTGGGCTTTTTATTAATGATAAATATCTTGACAAAAAAGTGGATATGTTCCAGTGGAACATATCTGCCTTATTTCATGATATTGCATATCCATTAGAAATTTCTCAAAAAATTATCGAAAGATACTTTAACAAATTGAACTCAATAAAATGTGAATTAGATGTTGAAAATTTCACTCCAAATTTGAATATAGTTCCTAAAGATTTCGAAAAACTAACCAACAATAAAAATTCTTTTGAATATATACAAAAAAGAGTTTATAAATGGGGATTAGATATAAATGTTCAAAAAAGATATGCTGACATGATTTTTTCCAATCAAATTTGTCATGGCATTATAAGTGCCTTAACTGTTCTGTATTTGATTGATCTAATGTATCAGAGTAATAATCCAGAACGCAATAATAATAATAATAATCACAGTGGATGGGAACAGAGATATTTTGAAAATGATGTTGTTTCTGCATGTTCTGCAATTTTTTTACATAATCTGTCAGATGACGCGTTTAAAAATATTAAGAAAAATAAAGCACCATTGCCTTATTTATTAAAACTTTGTGATGAACTTCAGAATTGGGATAGACCAAAGACTGATATGCTTAATGGAGACTCTCCTGAAAATTATGATGTATTCATTCATGATAATAAACTTATTTACAAAGTCGGAAGTGAATCTATTAAATACGAGATTTTACACAAAATAGAATGTTTAAATGATAGAAATGTTGTAATTAAAAATGAAACTCAACAATAATGAGTCATTCAGGCTGTCCCAAAACAAAAAGCATGTGTACAAATCAAATAAAATCTATCTGATTTGGGATAATAAAATTAAATCATACTCAATGATTGCCCAATTATGATAAAATATAGTCGAATTGTATAATGTAAATTAGTTTTGGGACATCTTTCATTAATTGTGTTCAAGGATAAAAAATCTGACGAACATGGCATGATAATGAATGGTACTATTATGTTTCGGATATTGTCGCAATACTCACAGACAGCAAAGATGAACTTGCTTATTGGAGAAATCTCAAGCAGAGGGAACCGGAACTCTTGACAATTTGTCACGGTTTGAAACTTGACAATGAGCGCTTGCGTGCCCATGTCTGATATATTCGAATTCACGACGCTGTACATTCCCAGGAGCAAGTGGTAAGTCATGGGATTTGCGTTCCAGAGCTTGAACCCCGGTCATTTCATCGGTACTCAGTGTTCGTTCACCTTGTCTGGCGCGTTCTGGGGCGGTGATGTACAGTTCTGAGATGTCCCTTACTTTTTCGTAAAAATCCTTATCGTTTGACGGTGTTAACCAGTAACGGATTTGGTGGGGTTTTAAGTCTGCTTCGTCCAGCAAACGTCCAACATGTCGAAGAGAAATGCTCTCTACGATATTTCGCTTTACAAGTTCATCAGCTAACTCTCGGCTTGTCCAATGGCTAATTGGACGATCAAACTCTCTTGGGTCTTCACAGGCAATGGCAAACAGATGGGTCACTTGTTCTGCTGTAAACGTAGGCGGCGACCCAGGTCGAGGAGCATCTTACAAACGTTCCGGAACTGACTTTTCATAATCAGCCAGATCTAACCAACGCCGTCGCCAATGACGGGCTGTATCGCGGCTGATTTTGAGTATGAGAGCGATTTGCTGATGGTTTTTACCTTCATCAGCAAGTAAAATGATTCGTGCTCTCAGTGCAATTTGCTGAGGTTGAGCAGGCTGCTTTCTGTCCCGCCGCAATCGTTCCCGGAATTGAGTTTTCTGCAGATAAGTTACTCCAGGGGCGGACCTTCTCCTACACTGATACGCAGCGCTACCGGCTGGTAACAAACTACCTGCAGCTGCCCATCAACCGACCCAGAGTGCCGGTCAATAACAATCAGCGCGATGGAGCCATGTGGACAGGGGAATTCAGCGGGCATGTCAATTATGAGCCAAATAGTTTAGACCCGGATGCCCCAGGGGAAGCTCTGGCAGGCAAGCCATATATGCACAGCATAGAAGGAGAAGTGATGCGACAGAAGATCAGACTCACCAATGATTTCATTCAGGCTGGAGAGAGATATCGGTCTTTGAACAAGATGGACCAGGAACATCTGGTGGATAACCTCACCGCAGATCTATTGAGCATTAACAGACCGATCCAGCAGCGGGTAGTTGATAACCTGACCAATGCTGATTCTGAGTTTGGCAGATTAGTAGCCGAGGGTCTGAAACTCTGAGAGATTATGGGAAATAATCGAACGCATGAGAAGCCCGGAATATATTCTGCCTGACTATCCGGTGCATACCAAAAATATCAATTATTTCCTTTTGTCTTCAGATCATGCCTCTTTACAACATTCTCAATCTCATTGATCTGCTCAAGCACAGTAACACCCTGCATCCGCTTTAATCGATTTGCATTCTCAATATCCACATTCCTCGTATACAAAGTCAATTCCTTACCATCCGGAAGTATTGTCGAGATACTTCCCACATATTGATCAGCAGGATATAAATATATAGGTAATCTTGCTTTTGCTGCCTGAGATACAGCATTTGTCAGCAGAGAGTCTGCAATTCCATATGCGATCTTTGCTGTGGTATTTGCACTCATCGGGCATAGAAGGAACAGATCGAACTTACCCATCTGCATCTCCCCTGCAATGAATGGAGAGTTGGCTCCAACCTCAACCTTTGGTTTTGGAAACATCTTATTCAGATCCTGCCATAACTTGTACCATTTCATCACAAGTTCCCCATTCTTTGAGAGATATACCTTAATATCCAGATCATATCGACCAGAGAGATCCTTCATGATCGCAAAGGTCTCTTCTATCTGGTCGCCACATCCTGTGATTCCCCATGCGATCCTTAGCATTTTATTACCTCCTAACCATCTCTGCAACTGCAATTAAACGATCGATCGTCTGGTGCATGTTCCTGATACCATCAGCATCCTCGCTGACACCTTTATCCTTTGACCGGAATATACATGCAAGATTTGCACTGAACGAACCTTTACCCACAGGTATCATCTCGCTGATCATATAGAAATTCTCAATTGATCTGACCGCAAGCTTCTACCCGCCTAAGCGATATTCGCCGAAGGCTACTGCTGCTCCTACTTTATTGCTGAGTGCAACCGGATTACTTGCCACCGGTGCACGGCAACGGTCAGGCATTGTTTTGGTCTGACCGTTTTTTTAAGCGGCATGATCAAGTGCATCACGTACTACATGATCAGTGGATGCACATCCCGGGCTTCCGGAGATGCCCGGTACTATGATTCATATTATTTACTTTTTGATCTTTTCTGCCAGATCCTTACCCAGCCGGTTACATTCCTTGAGATCCTTTTCATTTGGCTTATACTGAACTCTCAATACAGGATCTAGTACATTCATGCCACCAATTCGCATCTTCTCAGCGATCATTATGGGAGCTTCACCGCTCCATCCATACGAACCAAAAGCAGCTCCGTCTTTTCCTTTTGCTCCGGCCCCTACCATCGCATCTACGAATTTTTCTATAGGTGGAAGCATGGTATAATGAAATGTGGATGATCCAATGGCTATGGCATCGGCAGCCGCGGCCTCTTCGGGTTCCCAATCATAGAAACTCTTTATATCCACATCCACATTCCTTGATCTGGCACCATCTGCTATGGCATCAGCCATTGACTTAGTATTGCCTGTTGTACTTAGATATACTACTGCAAGTTTTGACATTTTATTCACCTCTAATTCATACTTTATTTATTGATCATATCTGCAATTTGATTTCCTAATTTCTTACATTCTTCAATACCATCATCGGAAGGCTGGCGTTTAATTCTCAGGTTGGGCTTAATAACATCCATCTCATAGCCTTCCAGCATTTTACTTATAACATTAGCTGCTTCTCCGCTCCAGCCATATGATCCGAAAGCAACCCCGACCTTTCCCTTAATTGGTTGGTCTGCCATTGCCTTAACATAATTGATAACGGTGGGCATGGCTGCCCCCTTATATGTAGCAGAACCTATTGCTATAGCATCTGCATTTTCAATATCAACCAGAGTATCTTTATCTATTTTGTTAATAGTTACTTCCACTCCTGCACCCTTTGCTCCTTCTTCAATAGCCTTTGCCATCCTGCCGGTATTACCGGTGCCGGTCCCGTATATTATTGTCAGTTTAGACATTTGCTGTACCTCAGTCGATCTTCTTGAACATTTCTTTTGGTGCATTACAGATAGGACACTTATCGGGCGGGTTGTTCTTTACTGTATTGCCACATATCTGGCAAACATAATATTCAACTTCCTTGTTCTTTCCGAGATTATCCAAAGCTTCATTATAGAGACCGGAATGGATCTCTTCAACCTTATTAGCTACATCAAAACTCACGATTATTGCATCTGATGCCTTTTCTTCTTCTGCCTCTTTAATAAAGTCGGGATACATCTTCTGGAACTCATCATCCTCACCAGCGATCGCAGTTTTCAGGTTATCGGCAGTACTGCCTATTGCATCCATCACCCGCAAGTGGTTCATTGCATGGACGGTCTCGGCTTCTGCAACTGCCCTGAACAGTTTTGCCACTTGGGAATATCCTTCCTGCTCAGCTTTTTCTGCAAAAGCAAGGTATTTTCTATTCGCCTGGGATTCTCCTGCAAAAGCTTCTTTTAAGTTATTTTGTGTTGTCATTTAATCACCTTGACCAGACTACAACTCCACACAGTTTTGCCATACGCCGTGGACATTGCAATAAGAAAGTGCACAGAATGCCTTGAATTCTTCAACAGGTACCTGGAACCTGGCATTCGGATTTGTTAATGCAGGTGCAAATTCTGCCCTGCCAAGATCAACTACCTGTCCATCTTGCTTTACTCCGAATAATTCTATCCATGCGATGTGATGCTCTACTGTATTTGGATGCGGCACTTCCTTACCTACAAATACCCGTACAACATCTACATCGCTTTTTCCACGTCCTTTGCCTACTTCAATAACAGGGAGGTGTTTCTCCTTACCTTCAGCTTCGATGTCTTTTAGTATTTCTTCAAATTTCATATTTACACCAGATTTATATTATTAATCATTATAGACTATTCCATAGAATATAAGTTTTACCATAATCCTATTTACAGCACCGATAGGCATTAATTATCCGAATATCGTCATACTCTCCTGCGTAGACCGCATATTATAATAAATTCCCCTGCCGATATATTTCTATTTTGGTTAAAGGTTGAGTTTCCTTACCCTTTTTGAAATGAGTTTGTATATCTTTTCATAAGATGGCGGCGGACCTGTCCGGACATCCTTATCATCAATATACAGAGCATCCGAGATGCCCCATTCCATCAATACATCCCTGTTCGACGTATCTATCTCCCTGAATACGACCTCATCCCCGAACTCTGCCGCCGCCCGCTTTGCCCTCTCATAAACCATGTTCTGGACCTGGCACCAGCCGTTCACAAATGCCGTCACAGTCACCTTTCCCTGTACAGTTTCAGGATTCTTTTTTTGCTTGATCCATTGTGGGGGTTTTACAGTATCTGTAAATGGTTTCCATAATAACACAGAAAGACCCTGCCTGTCCACTTTGGAGTACCCCTGTTTCTTAAACCACGACGCCTTCATCCAGAAAGGCAAAAACATACCCCAGGCTGCCATGCCCTGTGCACCCCTGTCTCTTGCATCATCTTCTGCCGCCCTGAGCAGTGCCTTGCCCATCCCTTTTTTCTGGAAATTACCCCTGCCCTGCTTATGTCCATGTACCCAGATGCAGTATATAAAATAAAGGCCGTTCCCGGCTGCGAACGAGTGCTCAATGGGGCCGTACTGGATCATCCCCCCCACTTGCCCCCCATCATCCAGGGCAAGTTTAACCCTTAACCCTTTTTCAACCATTCCTTTGTACCAAAGTTCCTTACGGGTGCCGGCCTCTTTTATTTCTTCAGACCAATCTTCAAGGCACATGAAATATAATTGCTGGTGTTCATCGGCAAGGTCAATAACATTCATATTTTATCTCCCCCTGAATGATTTCACTTCAATTTAAGTGAAATAAATTCTGATCCTTATGTCTAATCTCCATAAAAATCTGGTAATGTTATTCAAGCCTTTTGTTTATGTATAGGAAATAAGGCCATATAACACATACTCAACTTATCTTTTAAATATTCCCAATCTTTAATTAAGATTTTCTTTCTCATTCCCAGCATCCAGTTCTTCGATCAATTCTGCAATTAAGAATCCAGCTTATGGATTCGATTTAGATTATCCACTTTGTCAAAATCAGAATCAAATGACACAATCTCGCTAATCTTCATATTACATGACTTTCGGCTTAGCAACGGGTTAAATTAGAGAACATTTAAATAATGTAACTTCCTTTATATATTCATGACTGAGATAAATCAGGAGGGTAGAGTATCTACGATTCTGAAAGTTATGAAAAATGTAAAAGAATCCGATTTATCAGTCAATCAATACTTCAAGGAAAAAGACTTGCCTTTCGGACAAGCGCAATATTATCTTTACAGGAAATCGATAGAAAAATTTGGAATAGAAGGCTTGTATGATCAGAGAAGCAAAGGGAATAATCTAAAATTTTCTGACGAAATGAAGAGTTTTGTAAAAGGTTTACTCAAGCATAATCAGTCTTTGACTTCCACTGAAGTTCAAAACGCAATCAAAAACGAATTTACGACCAAAATCTCCAACACAGTGATTAATGATTTTCGTAGGGAGCATGATTTGATTTGGACCGAGTACGCTTCAGTAAAAGAATCAGGAGCCTCTGAGATGATTGTTACCCTCGCCCTGAACAGCGGTTTAATCGATGCGATCACAGATTCAATATGCTTGTGTGCGCAAAATAAGAAGGAATCCGATGCATTCAGGGAAAGTAAATTAATGCAGAAAGATCATCAGGATCTACGGTCAAAAGGCAGATTCACATCAGAATATAACAGGCAGTCTCAAGTGAGGGAATCGAGATTTAAGCCATTGGAAGAAAAAATCGAAAATAAAAGGTTTACTTCAATGAATATATTCTCACTTTCCAGAGAATCCATTATGCGATATGTACTTGCTCTTTTTTCACTGCCCATTGCAACAGCTAATGGGAGAATTAGAAGCGTGGACAATCCAAGAGGTAATGCACTAAAATACCTTTGTGGATTCAATTACAAAGCAGCTACCCTGGATAAGCACATCAGGGAATTGAAATACCTTCAAATATCCAATGAGCTGATAGAAGCAACAGCAAAGTTCTGGATCGATTTCTGGAGCAGTAGAAACATGTCCGATACCATTTTTGCATGTTATTACATCGATGGTAACACCAAAGCATTGTGGTCTTCAAAACCGTGTTATAAAGGTAAAGTAACAATGCTTGGTAGGGTAATGAACTGCCTGGAACAGGTGTTCATTCATGATGGACAAGGACATCCCATATATTTCCAGACATTTAGTGGCAATGCCGATCTTGGAAAGAACGCATTAAGGATGATGGACAGAATAAATAAATATCTCATTGATACTACAACTTTAGACGATGAATTCACAGTTAATAGAATTTTGATCATGGATGGTGGTGGAAATGGTGTTGAGACATTGCGAAATATTTCTGATTCTGATTACCATTTCATAACAATACTGGATCCTAATCAGGTTAATGATAGAAAAATCAAATCTGTATCAAAGGAAAAGCGATATGACTATGGCACTGCTCATCTGATAGATTGTACCATAGAACTCGAGGATTCGAATAACAAGGGTTATATTTTCGAGACGAGAGCTGTGCAAGTTCATTGGGACAATGATAAAAGATCTGTTCTCATAACAAGCTTGTCTGAGGAGATATTCTCAACAGATAACGTGGTAAAGTCCTATTTCGACAGATGGCCTGCGCAGGAATTGAATTTCAGGGATTTGAAGAGTGGGGTCAATATTCATCGTGTGGTGGGTTATGGCAAAAAATTAGTGGATAATACTAAGGTTCTGGAGAAAATTGAAAGACTCCAAAGGGAGATAAACGGACTTGAGAGTAAGTTAGAAAACTCTTTGAATGCGATAAAGGATTTGGAAAACGCACTTCAAATGCGAATTGATGAGGAGCTGATATATCGAGAGAAGTCCATCGTGGTGAAGGGGACGCGAATGCTGTCTAATCAAGATGCGCAAAAATTGGAGGATATTCAGAGGGAAATAAACAGTCTCAAGAGAGGAGTCAAGAAGATAGAAAAGGATTATGAGAAGCCATTTAAGTTGTTGAAGAAGAAAAAGAGTGAGCTTGCAAGAATCATCGATAAGAAGAAGATTTACAGAGTAGATGTGGAGTCAGACCAGATAATGACTTGTTTCAAGATTTCATTTGCGAATATTTGTTGTTATCTGCTAGATGAATGTTTCAATGGTGAAAAAATGACCTTACAACGGCTTTTTGAGGTGGTATTTGATCTTCGTGGCAAGGTAAAAATCGATGGGGATCAACGGAATGTACTTATTGAGAGAAATCCAAAACAGCAAGATGTTATGAAGAAGTTGGAATCTGCATTCGATGTTGTTAATTCGATGGGAGTCAAAGATTTGAATGGGTACAGATATAAATTTAAACTTCTCTGATTTAATCCGTTGCACTATACCCATATAGCCGAAACTCATGTATTATTGAATTTTCTTTGCATCTTTCCTTGGCGAGATTTAAAAAATTACTTCTAACATAAGTTTCATTTTGATGATAATTTAACCATTCAAGTGTATAATTTATTTCTTCTAATACCTGATTATCTGTACCTCTATTTTTAATTAAATTTATTAAACCAGCTCGAACATTATGTTGGCTTTTGACATTTATTATTCCTTTGAGCCATAGTCTGTTTTCTTTAATAACTTCTTCTACTTGTTCTGGATTTCCAAATTTTCCAATACATTTAATAAACTTTTCTCGTACATTAATAGAAATAGATATATCTTCAAAAGGAAATGAAAGCCATTCTTGAATAAAATTAAAAGCACGATCAATAGAGTTTTTATCTTTAAGTCTTTCAATTAAGGATAAATAGGGAGGCAATACGAAATTGTCTTTAGGATGCTTTCGGGACCAATTTTCACAAATTTCAATAGCATCTTTTTTTTGAATATTATTACCACTATCACTTATATATTTTATATACTCTGTTAGTAATTTATCTAGATTATCACCTCTATCAGATATAATCCTATCGACAGTTTCTTTAAGCATGCTTTCTTTTTCAATACGAGAGCCTTTTCCTACAACTAATCTAAATAATGCACAACGTATTTGAATATCTTCTTCTTCTATTAACCACTTTTTACCTTCTTCTATAGCTCTTTTTATTTGTATAGGATTTCCTTTTTCTACAATAGTTAAGTAATCCTTTTTTATATTTATGTTGTGATGGTTTTCTAACCATGCACTTGTATCATCAATAATTATCAGTCGAAATGTATTTTTTGTTTTTAACTGTGTTAAGTAACTTATGAAATTTTCTCTCACACTTATATTGTTTGGATTGTTTTTAAGGTAATCAAAAACTTTAAAAAAAGCTATCTCAACTGTATATTTATCCTCGGTGTTTTTAGCAATGTTAAAATACAGTATTATTATATTTGGGTCGTTTGGAAAATAAGATAAATATTCTAATGCAATTTGTGACGCTTCATTCATTCTCCCAGCACTTTTATAGGTTTGAATAAAAGCGGCAGCATGTAGCTGATTTTGTGGAATCGGTATGTTTTTTAATCTAATATCGTTGTAAACAAATTCTGGGAGCAGGTCGGGGCGAATTTTTCTAATTATTTTTTCGATCACATTTTCTATCCCATCCTTCCAATCAATCCACAATAAATTTTTTAGGAATGAATATTTTTCATCGATTAAATATGGGTTTATAAATCCACAGCGGATTGGTATAATTTCCTTTTGTTTTTCTACAAAAATATCTAATTCTGATAATGTAGTATTTTTAGAAAAATATTTTTCTGATAGTAAAGCTATACAATATTTTGATTCTTCAATACCTTTATCAATATCTTCTTGAAAATTTTTACCAGCGAACAATTCTTTTATATCAATCCAAAGAAAAAAATCTAAATCCGACAAAGCCATCGCTAAAGGAATAGCATAGTCCTTCTCTTCTTCTCTTGCATAGCTAATGAAAATATCTTTCATATTCTTCCAATCTCTATTCATATCGTAAGTTTAATGCCTTAAATAATTGATTGGTATGGTTCTTTGAAATTGCACCATTGTGCAGTGGTGGAATCATTAGCACTAAAAATTTCAGAATATTTTTGAGATCGTTCTAAAGTCTTTAATTTTCAACTTCATCCAAACAGGATCACACAGAATAACTTAATGTGAGATGTTGACATAATTGGTTTGGTACAATATTTTTTTATCTTAATCGTTATACTCCGCAGCTCTGCTGTGGTTGGGACAAGCTATGGTCAATGCAACCTCAGTAGCCTGGAACATGAGATACCCCACCACTCTGCTGTGGGGAGCTTCATCACCATAGTAAAAATCCATCATATCCAGAAAATCCTTGGCAAGATAGCGACATACTGCAGGAGGAAATCCGTAATCTTCTTGCAAGTCGTTGAATAGTTGTTCAGAGATCGTATTGCTTCTTGTACTCCTTAATTTTTCTTCATTATCGTTGTATTGGGACATGGTCATTACCACTATGTGATTGCAATTGTGGTATAAGACATGTGTCCCTTTAGTAAAATTATGCTTCAAATGATAAAGTCCTGCACTCTCCCCCAAAAAAAACAACCAGGGGCTCCCCCACAAGCCCCTTACAAAAAATCCAGTCTTTAATGACTTGCCGCCGCATACCGCTCAGCAATAAGCGCTCGGGTCAGCCTGAACTGGACCCTATGCTTGTCCCAGTCATACTTAGCACCCAAAAACTTAATGAGCCGCTTCTTGGAAGCACCTTTCAGTTCATTTGCCTCCATCAACTCATTCACAAACGCCTTTTCCTGTTCCTTATCAAGCTCAACCATTTACACCGCCTCCGTGGAAACAATAGTGGTCCATCCGGTCGCTACAGGTAATTTCTTAGCAGTCAGGATCAGCCCATCAGGCATATCCTCAACCCTGTAACGTATATTCATAGTACCCGCATCCGAGGTCAGTGCGATCATACTGCCCTTGCCCAGGCCCAGCTTATTGACCATGTTCATATTGACCATCACAAAGTCGTTATCATCAGGCTCGTCGAACCACATGAACGGATTGAAAAGATAGATCAGGTTGCCCTTTTCCTCCACAGGCCCAATATCCAGGACTTCACAGGCAAGCTCCTTGTATTTGGGCTTTGTATATTTCTGGACTATGCTTTCAAGCACGTTATTATGGAGATTCGGATAATCCATAGCCTCACCGCCCAGATCCTGGCTCAGAGTAGACATCGCATCAATACCAGTAGTGCTCTCACCGGAATTGTTCAGCAACAGTCCTTCCACATTCATGAAACTACCCGCCTTTGCACACAAGGGTTCAGTAGCTATCACGATGTCAGCCATTTTGTTCACAGGACTATCCCTGGAAGAAATCACCACCAGGTTGTCCAGCTTCTTTAAGGTCTCAGCCGCAGCATCGCTATTTGGCATCAGTTCGATAGGATCGCTGTTAAGAGTTACCAGTGTCTTTATACTGCCTTCATTGATACCGTCCATTATCTCAGAGATACCTTTCTGTCCGGTACCTTTGCATAGCAGGTCAACACCCGTAGCATTCACAAAAGGTTTCATGAACAGTATCTTGGCCTGGGTCTTCAATGCCAGGTTCAGCATCCGCTTAACCCACCCCGGATCAGTATTGGGATGCACATCTGCTATAATGACAGACTCGCTGTCCAGTCCCAGCTCACTCTCGTACAGATCCGGATCGATATACCTGTTCTCATCTGCAAGATGCAGGTCTTTCCAGCCCACTGATACCACAGATGCCCCGTTCTTCTTTGCAGCCAGAATCCGCCTGACCAACAAAGGATACTGGACATAAGGGTCAACGAACAGTGCGATCCTGTTCGCACTCTCAATATCATCGAGTGTAATACCCACACCAACGGTAGGATGGCATTCCGTAGGAAGTTCAGAATATACGCCCATTCCGGTATTAACCGCAGTCCCAAGCGTATCAGCGATCTTGCTGAAAGCTAGAGATTCCTCATTTGTAGTATTCCCGACACCAAGCATGGTAACATCAGTGCCCTTAAGCTTATCAGATGCAGCCTTTATGGCATCCTCGATACTCACTTCCTTTCCATCCACCATACTGGTAGCTTTTAAGTAATGGTGGGCCAGCTTCATCCCGAACCTGCACAATTTGCCCAGGTTCGCAGGACTACTCTTCATGAAATCAACAGCAAGTGCGCCCTCATCATCTTCCCTGATATACAGGCCGCAACCCATATTACATCCAGGGCACACGGTCTGGTAAACATTTCCTATCATTTTAATATCACCTCGAAGAACGGAGGAACATCATCAACATTCATACCCGGCGTATACTCACGCCTGCGCTGTGCAGGAATAGCAAACCTGCTTTGCAGCAAAGTAATTGGAATATCAGACGGACACACATCACTGCACTGCCCGCATGCAATGCAGCTATCAGTCAGGTGCAGCAGCCGTACCATGTGATACATGCTCATCTTGTAATTGTCAACAAGGGAATGGAACATAGTACACTTGGAATCCTCGCCGCAGGCACAGACCGGACATACCTCCTTACACGCACCGCAATCGATACAATCTGCCATCTGTTCCATGTAATATTGCACACGCTCTTCATCAGGAATATCCGGGAATATCTCCTTTTCCAGGGTGCTGCCAAGATTCACCATGACATCGTTCACTTTCGCCCTTATTGCAATCGCCTTATCACTGGCTGGTTCCACTTTGATCTGGCCCGCTTCAAGTGCGTTTTCCAGAAGTTTTACACCTTTATCGTTCATCACCTGGCAAAATGTTGCACTGCCTGCCAAATCCCCTATCACACCCCAGTTACCACATGCAAGATCTGCATTCACAGGTATCTTAAGCGTACAGAACCGACAGCTTTCACGCCTTCCGAATCCGGCTTCTTCCAGTTCATCGATGGCTATGGCCTTTTCTTCACCGTTCTTTGTCTTAAATATCAATTTACCCTTTTCGATATCTTCGCCAATCACATCTTCAGGGTCAATATCATACATCGCAACAAGCATCTTCTTGGTAGTCACCGGATGCATGCTGCCACCGCAATTCAATCCCACGATATAGGTATTATCCAGGTCGATCATATCACGCTTAGCCTGTTCAATAACAGCCTGTGCATCACATGGTTTGGCAGGCATTGCAACCTTACGACCCATCGCATACTTTGCCAGGTTCACAGGCACTGAATGCAGACTGCCCGTAGATGCTAAGACCTCATCCACATCATCAGTGATGATCGGCACAGCTTCAAACTCATTGACATGTTTCATTACCACCACATTCTCGACCAGTCCCTTCTCAAGGGCTGCGGCCAGTACGGCAGTTACCAGTCCACCGGAAGCACCGCGCTTGCGAACATCTTCGTCAGTGGCATATCCTACCAGCATATCTCCTACGTTAACCATCTTACTTCACCCCTGCAGGTTTAAGAGGACTTGGTCCCAGTTCCTTTACCTTTGCCGTAACCTCATTTATGAAATTGGCAAACCTTTCACCTTCACTGGCAGATATCCAGTTCAGGTGCAACCTATCTGGCTCCAGGCCCAGTTGCTGTAACATCTCTTCCAAAAACTTATACTTCACTTCAGTCTTCTCATTGCCGTTAACATAATGGCAGTCACCAATGTGGCATCCTGTGACCAGCACCGCATCCGCACCCTCAAGGAAAGCATTGTATACATGTAGGGGATCTATCCTGCCCGAGCACATGACCCTGATAACCCTGGTAGATGCAGGCTGCTGGAACCTGCCCATACCTGCCGTATCAGCTCCGCCGTAACTACACCAGTTGCAGCAAAACGCCACGATCTTGGGTTCCCATCCTTCTTCGGCCATGATCACACCTCCCCGTAAGCAAACACATTCTTAACCTGTGCCAGCAGCTGTTCATTCTTGAAATGACTCTGATTCAAAGCACCTGTGGGACAGGCTGCCATGCAGGTACCGCAACCCTTGCACAGGGCTGTGATGATCTTCAACTTATCATCTTCAACTGACAGCGCCTGGAATGGACACATAGGTACGCACACACCGCAACCCACACAGATATCCTCATCCACTTTCGCAGTAATACCCTCGGTCAGTGCCTTACCCTGTGCTAAAAACCGTGTTGCACGGGCCGCACACGCACTGCCCTGGGAAATGGAATATGGAATATCCTTTGGTCCCTGGGTCATACCACCTATAAAGATACCGTCCAGTGTAGTGTCAACAGGTTTCAACTTCGGATGTGCTTCCATCATGAACCCGTCCGCAGCCTTACTTACCTTCAGGATCTGCCGCACAGTCTCAGTACTCTCTGACGCCACCGCACCTACACTAAGTACCATCAGGTCAAGTTCCAGGTTTACGATCTCATTGGTCAGGGTATCCTCTATCCTGGCAATAATATTATGATCCTCATTCTCGGTAACCTCTGCAGGTCTGCCTCTTATGAACCTGATACCCATATCCCTTGCCCTGTTATAGAACTCCTCATACATCCTGAAAGGTGTTCTCATATCCATATACATAATATATACTTCTGTTTCAGGATATTTTTCCTTGAGCAACTGGGCATTCTTTAGGGATGCCATACAACAGAAACTGGAACAATATATGTTAGAGTTCGTGTCCCTGCTTCCAACGCACTGTACAAACCCTATCCGCTTGGGTGGCTGCACATCGCTGGGTCGTACTACTTTACCCATGGTAGGTCCACTGGCATTGATAAGCCGCTCAAACTCCATGGTAGTGATCACATTATCATACAAACCGAAACCAAAATCGTGGTTCGGTTCAGGATCGTACACATCATAACCCGCAGTTACTATAATAACACCCACATCTAGTTCAGAGAAGGTTTCCTGCTGGTCCATATCAATAGCACCGCGCTCGCATGCTTTTATGCACGCACCACAGTCAATACAAATTGATTTATCCACCAGTGCCCGCAATGGCACTGCCTGAGGGAATGGGGTATAGATGGCTTTTCTGGTACCTATCCCTTCATTGAACTCAGTATATGGCACTTCAACAGGGCACTTTTCCGTACACAGGCCGCATCCGGTACACTCATCTATATTGAGATACCTCGGTTTATGCTTCACCTTTACCTTGAAGTTACCCACATAACCATCCACTTCCTCCACTTCGGAGTAACTCATTATTTCGATATTTTCATTCCTGGCAACTTCCACCATCTTGGGACCAAGAATACAGATACTGCAATTATTTGTCGGGAACGTCTTGTCAAGCTGGGCCATCTTGCCGCCGATCGAAGGTCCCTGTTCCACCAGATATACCTGGAATCCCATATCGCCAATATCCATGGCTGCCTGCATACCTGTGACACCAGCGCCTATAACCAGCGCTTTATTCGTCACCGGCACTTCGCTTGACTCTAAAGGCTCCAGTAATGCAGCCCTTGCCACACCCATGCGGACAAGCTCTTTTGCCTTCCTGGTAGCGTCTTCTTTCTCCCACATGTGTATCCAACTGCAGTGTTCCCTGATGTTCACGAACTCGAACAGGTATTGATTCAGCCCTGCTTCTTCTACACAGGCCCTGAAAATGGGTTCGTGGGTCTTAGGCGTACATGACGCCACAAGCACACGGTTCAGGTTCAGATCCTTGATGGCATTCTTTATCTCTGCCTGTCCCGCATCACTGCATGTATATTTATTAACCACGGATGTGACCACATTTGGAAGAGTGGAAATATAATCTGCCTCCCCATAACAGTCCACTGCACCTGCGATGTTCACACCACATTCACAGATGAAAGCTCCAATTCTCAATTCCTCTGGTTCTTCATTTGTTATTGCTTCTTGTTCAGTCATGTTATTCCTCCTTTACTTTTTCCTTTAGAGGATTGGGGCCCAGTGCCCTTATCTTTTCTACAAAATCAGTAATGGTCTCCTGGAATTTCTTACCCTCGGCTGCTGAGACCCACTCCAGATGGAGCCTGTCCTTCAGACCGAGGTGTTCTAATGCATCTACGATCTCCTTCATCCTCTCATCAGTATGAATATTACCTTCGATATAGTGGCAGTCGCCTATATGGCAGCCTGTTACCAATATACCGTCAGTGCCTTCCTTTAACGCTTCAAGGATATGTATCGGTTCAATTCTGCTGCTGCACATCACCCTTATGATACGGTTGTTTGTGGGATACTGCAATCGTGATACACCTGCCAGGTCGGCCCCGGCGTAACTGCACCAGTTGCAGCAGAATGTTAAGATATCAGGTTCGAAATCGCTCATTTATATCCCCTCCCCATAGGCTTTTATTACAGCCATTATCTGGGGTGTTGTGAAATGTCTTGCAGTTATTGCACCGGTCGGGCACTCAGCAGCGCAACATCCGCATCCTTTGCACACAGCCGGGTTGATCTCACTTTTCTTAGTGATATATACGATCTCCTCGGTCTCAACTGTGACCTCTTTAAGCTCAGGTGCCTTGTACGGACATACCAGGGTACATCGGCCGCAGCCAATGCACAGCTCGGAATCAACCACTGAAACATTTCCTATAGTTTCAAGGAAATCCCTTGAAAGGATAGTACATGCACGAGACGCTGCCGCAGATGCCTGGCTGACAGATTCGTCGACCAGTTTAGGTGCCTGTGATGTCCCGGCTAAGAACACACCATCGGTCGCACATTCTACTGGCCGCAGTTTAATATGCGCCTCCAGGAAGAACCTGTTAGCATCCAGCGTTACCTTGAACATCGGTGCAAGCAGTTCATTTGTTTCAGGAGTGACCATAGGTGCACTTAGAACCATCAGGTCGTAATTAATCTCGAAATCCATATTCATCAGGTGATCAAATACACGCACTGATTTTTCGCTAACTTCGGGTTCCTTATCCTCGGTATAGCGCATGAATACCACACCAAGTTCCCTGGCTTTGGTATACAGCTCTTCCCAGACCCCGAAGGTCCTGATATCCCTATATAACACAGTAATATTCCTATCGGGATCAGATTCTTTTAACCTGAGTGCATTCTTCATAGCAACAGTGCAGCATGCCCTGGAACAGTAAGGCCGGTTATCATTTCGCCCGCCGGCACACTGTATGAATACTACGTTTTTGGCATCCACACCCTCTTCCATCATCTGCTCAAGCTGGCTTTCTGTTATGATATTAGAATACTCGCCATATGAGAAGTAACCCTCAGGCTCAAATTCATTTGCGCCGGTAGCAATAATTGCTACTCCGAACTCAATATCCTCATCAATATTCGCACCTTTGATGTGACCCTTGAAATTACCCATAGAACCTTCCTGCTCAGTCAGTTCAGTTTCTTTGTGCACAGTAATATTCGGGTTGGATTCCACTTTCTGTATTATGGGTTCCAGTACTTCCTTAGTAGTGCGTCCGTCCTGGAGATGTGTGAACTTGAGTAACATTCCTCCCAGCTCGGACTCTTTCTCAAGAAGCGTCACTTTGAATCCTTTTTCGCCAATATCGAGTGCAGCATTCATTCCTGCGATACCTCCGCCGATCACAAGAGCATCCTTATTGAACTCAATTTTCTCCTGGTACAAAGGCTGAAGCAGATTGGCTCTTGATACACTCATCCTGATAATATCCTTGGCCTTTTTAGTTGCTTCTTCTTTATTGTTCTGGTGGACCCAGCTACAATGTATCCTGATAATAGCCAGTTCGAATAAATACGGGTTAAGACCAGCTTCCATCAGTGTTTCCCTGAATAACGGCTCATGGGTTCTTGGCGTGCATGATGCAACCACCATATGGTTCAGGTTATGCTCTTTTACCAGATTAGCAATACCTTCCAGACTATCCGTACTGCAGGCATATACTTCCTCTTTTGCAAGCACAACATGCGGCAGTGTCTTAGCATACTCTACTACATCAGGTACATCTACTATATTGCCAATGTTTGTTTATTCCGCAGCGGCATACTACCACACCGGTCCTGATCTCATCCCCCATATCCTTCTCAGGCGCTCTTTCTCAGTTACCAGAGTCCCTCTTTCACTGGATAACATAGATGATGCTTTACTGGCAGCTCCGCTGGCATCTGCAACAGTGTCTGGGATATCCTTTGGAGCCTGCATGGCACCGCAAACAAAAATACCTGGTTTTGACGTCTCCAGTGGACTATCGATCTTTGTCTTGACAAAATCGTTATCATCCATTTCCACGCCTGCTATTTTTGCCAGGTTTTTACTGCTCTCGGATGGTGTAAGTCCTATAGACAATACGACCATATCAAACTCTTCCCGTTTGATCCCGCTGCCGTCCTCTGCCTCATATTTTAATGAGATATTATCTGTCACAGGGTCTACTTCCACACCAGACGGGCGGCTGTTGATAAAGCGTATTCCCTTCTCATTCTTGGCCTTCTGGTAGAATTCCTCGAATCCTTTACCAAAAGCCCGCACATCAATATTGAAAATTGTCGTCTTAAGATCAAGATCGTGTTCCATAGCCACCATAGCTTCCTTGGTAGCATACATACAGCAAACACTGCTGCAGGTATTGCGACCGATCTCCGGACTCCGCGAACCTATACACTGTATCCAGGCTATATTCTTGGGATGCGACCCGTCAGCAAGGGTCACATGACCTTCGAATGGTCCTGATGAGCTCAGTTGCCTCTCAAATTCCAGGGATGAGACCACATTTGGATGGTCGATCCTGTACTGCTCCAGGTTTGAAGCATCGTAGGGTTCGAATCCTGTATTTAAGATAACACTTCCCACATTAATGTCTACTTCTTTGTCAGTATCCTCAAAATTAATAGCATCGTTCTCGCATGCTTTCTGGCAATTGCCGCATTTACCCTTGGTCAGGTATAAGCAGTGATTAGCATCAATGGTAAATACTCTCGGTACCGCCTGTGGGAATGCCAGGTAGATGGCTTTTCTGTTATTCTGGCCCTCATTGTATTCATCAGGCACTTTAACAGGACATTTGGAAACGCACAACTCGCAGGCAGTACACTTATCATAATCCACGTATGTAGCCTTTTTCTTCACAGTTACTGTGAAATCACCCGGTTCACCTGTAATTCCTGTGATCTCACTGTAGGTCATGAGTTCAATATTAGGATGGCGGGCCACTTCAGCCAGTTTGGGAGACAGCGTACACATCGAACAGTCCAGTGTTGGGAATGTCTTATCCAGCTGGGCCATCTTGCCACCAATGGTTGTGCTGCTCTCGATCAAATAAACCTTCAATCCGCTACTTGCCAGATCAATGGCACTCTGGATACCAGCTATTCCTCCGCCGGCAATAGCCACAGCACCAACTAATTTACTCATTTGCACCACCTCTGATCTTCTCGATCTTTTTATTAAATTCTTCATTTACTATCAGGTTCTGGTTAATACCCAGTTCACTAAGTGGAAGACCCATAGCAAGTCCCAGAAGCTGTGAATAATGCACAACAGGTATATCATACACTTTATTGAATTTCTTCTTGACCTCTGTCTGGCCGACATCAAACTGCAGGTGACAGAAAGGACATGCATCAATGATACAATCCACACCGGCTGCTTTCATGTGCTCCAGTTTATTCATGACCATCTGGAGTGAAGTGTCAAGTACTGCCGTACGTGCACCGCCGCCTGCTCCGCAGCATGCCATTTTATCCTCATAGTCCACGCTGGTAGCTCCTGTTGCTTCCACAAGTTCATCAAAGAACGTGGGGTTCTCTGTGCTTCCGAGATGCCTCTCTTTACTTGGTTTGACCAGATGGCATCCGTAGTGAAGGGCAACGTTGAGGTCCATAGGAATGGTAACTGCTTCTTTGATCTTTTCAGCTCCGACTTCCTGGGAAAGGTACTCGATAATGTGGCGCACTTCGATCGTACCTTTAAATTCATGCCCGATCTCCTTAAGTACCTTATTAACTTCTTCTCTGAGTTTCGGATCTTCTTTCATGATACTGTTGGCATCGACCAACGATCCGAAACACCCGTTACAGACAGTAAGGATATCCAGCCCCATCTCTTCCGACAGCGTTACATTCCTGGATGCCAGCGCTAGCCATGTGATCTTGTCAAATGACCTGAACACACCGGGAGCCGGACAGCAGGAAGCACCTTCAAGGTCTACAAGTTCAATGCCCAGTTTTTCAAGTGTCTTTATAGTAGCAGCTTCAATGCCAGGATATCGATTGGGTGCAATACAACCCAGGAAGAATGATAATTTACTCATGATGTTTCCTCCTTATCAGCAACAAGTTCATCAAAACCGGTAATCTTTAACAGTTTTTGAACTTCGCCCAGTGCGTTCTCGAACTTATGCACAGTAGGCGGAGTATCGTCCAGTCCTACGTCCTTACGCTTCTCTTTTGCGTCGTCATTAATTGGAACTGCATGTCCTAACTTGATCACCAACTGGCTTACTTTCCTGTGATTATCAAGCATGATACCATTTTGGATCGCAATGGTCCTGATCTTTAGCAGGGTATCCACATTCTTCACACCCTGGGGACACCTTTCCTGGCACTTGTAACATGTAGTGCAGTACCAGAGATATGGACTGTTCAACAGGGCGTCCTTCATGCCAAGGTTTGCCATACGCAGGAACTTACGGATATTGTACTCGGGTTCCTGTTCGGCCATGGGACATCCGGAAGTACATCCTGTACAGTTAAAGCACAGGGTAATTTTATCGGCATCCGGTTCCTTGAACACCTCATCCCTGAACTCCATATCAAAATCAGATGTTTTAATAATATCACTCATATTACTTACCTCCCATCTGCTCGGCAAGGAACACTGTAAGGTCCTTAATATCGTAATCATACTGCTCAACTGATTCCTGTTCATCCTTCATGCAGTTCAGGTGGGCCAGGCACTTGGGACAGGTAGTAATAAGTACCTGTGCATCCACGTCCCTTGCCTCGTCAAGCCGGGCCTTTCTCAAGGCTTTACTCTTGTCATCGCAATTCATTAATGAACTTACACCGCAGCACCAGGCATCGTTCTTGTTGTGTTTCATTTCCACTACTTCACTGCCTGCATTGGCAAGTGCGTCCCTGGGTGCATCGTATTCACCCATATGCCTGCCCAGCCTGCACGCATCGTGGTATGTCACCTTTATTCCTGAATCGATTCCCAGATCGGCATCTTTCAGGAGCTGGCTGATATGAACAACCTCGATAGGCAGGTCATAGTCCTGGCTTAATGTGCGGTAACATTCTGCACATGATGTGACCAGCTTTTCGATACCACTCTCTTTTATGATCCTGGTATTCTGTTCTTTTAGTTTTTCGAATGTTCCTTTGTCCCCCTGCCAGAGCTGGTCATGCCCACAGCATTTCATCTGCATAAGCTTGGGGTCCTGGTCTATACTTTTTAGTAATTTCACTGATGAATCTGCAATTGATTTGAAATCCACATCCAGCTCGAAGAACATATCATGAAAATCGAGACAACCGGGATAGTAACCAATTTTTGAATCATTGTTTCCAACCTCTTCGAGGCTGGTCTTACTCTCGTCCAAGTCTACCATCAGGTCGGTTATTAGGTTAAACACTCCCTTGTGAGCTATATCACCATTTTCATTACTATCCCTTACTTCTTTGATAAATTCAGGATAGTCAACACCTTGCGGACAGCCGTCATAACAGAGGCCGCAGGTCAGGCAGTTCCAGATATCATCTGAAGTCGTCCTGTATACGTTGTTCATGTAAATAGTGTTTCTCGGTGAGGTTTTAACAACCCTCCTGACCGGACAGATGGCAGTACATTTTCCGCATTGATAGCAAAGTTGAATATTTGAAGACGTAATAGTCACCTACCATATACACATATCCTTGTCAAGTGAGCAATGTAGGTGTTAAATATTTCGCTTTGTTCCAGTTATGCAGTATGCGTATAGTCTGGATACTGCACCAAAACTATAAAATCAAACAAAACAGAAGATATGGATAATGTCAATTTCTATCGGACTGGCCGGAAAACCAAATTCAGGTAAGAGCACTTTCTTCAATGCTGCCACACTTGCCAATGTTGAGATGGCAAACCATCCATTCACAACCATAGATGCCAATCACGGGGTCACTCATGTAAGAGTTGAGTGCCCATGTAAGAGCCTGGGCAAACAATGCGGTCAATGCCAGGACGGTACCAGATTCGTGCCTGTAGAGATCATAGACATTGCCGGGCTTGTCCCTGATGCCCATAAAGGAAAGGGGCTGGGCAATGCATTCCTGGATAACCTGGGGCAAGCCAATGCCATCATACACGTGATAGATGCATCGGGCGGCACTGACATTGAAGGTAATCCGGTAGGCATTGGCCAGCATGACCCTGTTGATGATATTGAATTCCTTGAACACGAGATCACTATGTGGATGTCCGGTATCCTTAAACGTAACTGGGACAGGCTCTCCCGCAGGATAAAAGCCGAGAACCTGAAATTGGAGCGGGTTATCTCTGACCAGTTGCAGGGTGCAGGCGTGAACGAACACCAGGCAAGGGTAGTGCTGTTAAAGATAAAAATGCCTGACGACCCTACCAAATGGACTGACGAGGAGATGATCGCACTGGCAGATGCCCTGCGCAAAGAAAGCAAACCCCTGATAATCGCTGCCAATAAGATGGATATTGCACCACCTGAACTGATAGAGCGTCTTATGTCAGCGGACCGTGTGGTGGTACCCACGTCTGCAGCTGCCGAATATGCCCTGCGTATGGCTGCTAAAAGTGGTGTGATCGAGTACCTGCCCGGTGATAAGGAGTTCAAGATCAAAGCAGAACTAAGCGATGCCCAGAAGGTGGGGCTTGATAAGATCAAGATGCTCCTTGACGAAAAAGGCAGTACCAAAATCCAGGAGTGTATCAATACCGCGGTCCTGGAACTGCTGGACCAGATAGTGGTCTATCCGGTCGAGGATGAGAATAAATATACAGATAAAAAGGACAGGATGCTGCCGGATGCATTTTTATTGCAGCGCGGCTCAACGCCTCATGACCTGGCATATATGGTCCATACCGATATCGGTGATGGCTTCCTGCATGCAGTGAATGCCAAAACCAAGATGCGGATGGGTGAAAAACATGAACTTGAAGATAGTGATGTAGTAAAGATCATATCTACTAAATAAAATATGACCCTATTGCAGATGAATTTTTCCTTCAATGATGATAAAACGAGATGCTAAGAATTAGAGATTATTTACTATTTACTAGGACTATTCAGAAAACCGCAGAGAGCGCAGGCGTGCCGAGATAAATTCATACTCGCCAGTTGGTGCAAATCCAACCTGAGGAAAGGCTAGCCACCACCTCAGAACTGAACCCCACACCCAGGCTGG